>NZ_JBBMFF010000159.1:0-4778 GCF_040096185.1 Faecousia intestinalis
TACGGGCTGTTATTCTGCTCAGGATGGTCCCTTGACTCTATCATCCTCGCAGACCATGCAGTCAAATTCCGGCAGCGCCACAGAAAATTCCGTAGAGATCAGGACTTATGACATTCCGGAGGAAAATGTTCAGGCGGGTACCAGATATGTTCCGTCTCCCACAACAGGCGGCTTTTGGATGTGGACATTGTTCATACAGAATTATATTCAGGCCTACGACCCGGTGACAAAATCAACCTATATTCCGTGTTATCAGACAGGTTGCGAGCATAGCGATGCATTTTGCTCGGCTTATTTTGGTGAGATATCCGGGCTGGCAGAGTATCGGGGCAATTTCTATGCCATGATCTATTACAATGACGATACTGCTTCGGCCTTTGTCACGCGGCCGGTCTCCGGCGGCCCGCTTCAAATCCTTGCGAGTTGGGAGCCTGAGAATGATAATGAAGTATATCGGTGCGGCTTCTACGGCCTTTCTTTCGGGAAAGCCTATCTCACAGTGTCAAAAGAAACTTATACGTTGACGGAGGACGGTCAGCAGGAACTCGTCGGTGAGGAGTACAGCGACTGTAGTTTTGATCTAAAAACAGGGAAAATGATGGAACTTATGCGAGATGTCGACGGCACCCTTCCATACATGTATGGTGTCTGGGAAGACAGTGTTGTCTATCAGACACTGGAAACTGTAAAAGGAGCGCCTGCGTTTGAAGACTGGGTCGCGCAGCAGCCAGAGGGAACCCCGTGGGATCTGTATGGTCGACAGTATTATAATTACCGCCTTTATTCGAGAAATCTTAAAACAGGCGATGAAAAAACAATAGTGGATATGTCGGAGAATTTCGTATGGACAGCAGACCCGCATAAGAGCTGGGGACAGTACATCGTGTATCAGGTCGGACGCAGCGTCTATGTCTACGACATGGAAACACAGACCGTAAAAGAGCTTTTTACCTATGATCAAGATTGGAAAAATTATAATTATATGATTCTGGATGGCCATGTGATTGCCATCTGCGGAACGGGCGACACTTGCCGTGCTTGGGCAATTGACATTGCTGATGAATCAGTGGTCGAACTGGACACCCGCGGTGGAAATGCAATTGCAATTACTCCGGAATATGAGTGCAATGACTACATTGTTGGATTACTTGCCAATCAGACTGGCAAGGTTGAAGAGTATTACATCAGCAAAGAAGACTTTTACCGGAGCAACTATGATGGAACATTCAGTTAATCTTGAATGCTGAATGGGAGGCGGAACATATGAAGAGACGCTTTTTTGCCTTTTCGGTTTGCATGGCAGTGCTGTTGACTTCCTTTACGGGGTGCTATTCCGCTCAGAAGGATGTTACCTCGGTTCCATCGTCATCACAGACCGTGCAGTCGGGTTCCGGCAGCGGTGCGGAAGAACCTGTAGAGATCAGGACTTATGCGCTTCCAGAGGAAAATGTACGGGCGGATTCCATATATGTTCCGTCTCCCTCAACCGGTGGTTTCTGGACATGGGCAGTCTTCACGTCAAAAACAATTCAAGCCTACGATCCGGTGACGAGAACGACCTATTATCCCTGCTATCAGGCAGGCTGTAAACATAATGATGCATCCTGTTCGGCTTATTTCGGAGAAATTTCCTCGCTGGCAGAGTATCGGGGCAATTTCTATGCCATGATCTATTACAACGACGATACCGCTTCGGCGTTCGTCACGCGGCCGGTCTCCGGAGGTCCTCTTCAGATCCTCGCAAGCTGGGAACCGGAAAATGAAAACGAGGAATGCCGGTGCAGCCTGTATGGACTTTCTTTTGGAAAGGCTTATCTTATAGTGGCAAAAGAAACCTATACGATGACGGAGGATGGCCAGCAGGCATGTGTCGGTCAGGAGTACAGCAGGTGGAGTTTTGATCTGGAAACGGGGGAAATGGTGGAACTTATGACCGATACTGACGGTATCCTTCCATATATGTATGGTGTTTGGGAGGATATCGCTGTCTACCAGACGGTGAAAACAGCGGAGGGCGCGCCGGAGCTGGAAGACTGGCTCGCGCAGCAGCCGGAGGGCACAACGTCGTATCAGTACGGCCTGCAATATTACAAATATCGCGTTTATTCCAAAAATCTCAAAACAGGAGAAGAGAAAACGATCGTAGACGAGTCGGAAAATTTCGTATGGACGGCGGATCCACACATGAGCTGGGGACAGTACGTCGTGTATCAGATTGACCGGAGTGTGTACGTCTATGACATGGAGACGCAGACATCCAAGAAGCTGTTTACCCATGATCCGGGCTGGGATTTTTATAATTACATGATTCAGGATGGACATGTGATGGTTATTGGCGGAACGGAGGATACCTGCCGTGCATGGGCGGTCGACATTGCAGATGGATCAGTCATTGAGCTGGACACCTACGGCGAAAATGTGGTGGCATTTTCTGCACATTATGAGTGCAACGGTTACTTCGTCGGTCTGCTGCATGCTTCGAATAACGCTGACAAGTATTATATCAGCAAGGAGGACTATTACCGGAGCAATTATGACGCGGCTTTCCGCTGATCTGCCTTTCAGAAACGAAGGAGGTGGCCATGTTGACCAGTCGAAGAATGCTGAGCCTGCTGCTTGCAGCAGCTGCCGTGATAGCGATCCTGAGCGGCTGCTATGCCGCTCCTGTGAGCGAGACTACGGAGCAGGGAGGCGAGACCTCGGGTGCGATCGTTACAGACTCGGAGATTCCTGTTACGACTTATCCGGTTCCGGAGGAGAACATTCGAGTATTTGGTAACATGGCCGCCTCCGCTTCGACCGGCGGGTTCTGGCAGTGGGATACGTTTTTCCGGCCCTATATTCAGGCCTATGACCCCGTGACCAGAACGACCTATGTCCCGTGCTACCAGAACGGCTGCCGGCATAATGATCCCACCTGTAATGCCTGCTTCGGCGACCTGCAGTCTCTGGTGGAATACCGGGGAAACTACTATGCGTTGGTTTATACGGACGACGAGACAGCCTCGGCGCTCGTCACGCGTCCGCTGTCCGGCGGCCCGCTGCAGACCCTCGCAAGCTGGGAGCCGGAAAACGAGAATGAGGCATGCCGATGTGTGCTGCGCTGCGTATCCTTTGGAAAAGCATATGTTATTTCGAACAGAGAGACCTATGAACTGACGGAGGGCGTACAGCTGACAGCTGTCGCGCAGGAGAGCAGCCTTGTCTCTGTCGACCTGCAGACGGGTGAGATATCGACGATCCTCGAAAATTGTGATAACTATGATCTCTACGGCGTCTGGGAGGACATCGCAGTCCTCCGCGTGCTGGAAATGGCAGAAGATGCGCCGGAATTTGAAGACTGGCTTGCGCAGCAGCCGGAGGGAACAGCATGGGATGAGTATGACCGGCAGTTTGTCCGGTTTCGTTTTTTGATCCGTAATCTCAAAACGGGCGAGGAGACCGTGCTTGTGGATGCTTCGGAGAACTTTGTCCGGACAGTCGACCCGCATCGAAGCTGGGGCCAGTACGCTGTGTATCAGGTCGACCGCAGTCTGTATGTCTATGATCTGGAGGAGCAGGCAAAAAGAAAGCTCTTTACCTATGAGCGGGACTGGGGGTTCTATAATTACCAGATTATGGACGGGCATGTGATCGCCATTTGCGGAACGGAGGATACCTGCCGTGCATGGGCGGTCGACATTGCAGATGGATCAGTCATTGCGCTGGACACTCGCGGCGGGAATGTAGTGGCATTTGGCGCGAATTATGAATGCAACGGTTATTTCGCTGGTTTGAAGCGCAATTCGAGTGGAGATTTCGAGCAGTGTTACATCAGCAAAGAAGACTTTTACCGGAGCAATTATGACGCGGCGTTCCGCTGACAGGCTGCAATGAATATTCGTTAAACTATACAAGAATAGAGATAAAACTGAAAACGTTTCCAACAAAATATACAAAATTATGCGAAAAAACTCTTGCATTGAAAAAGCGGAAGTGATATACTCAAGATACAAAATGTATCAAGAACTGAAAATTCTGCGGAGACCTCTGCAGTGGAGTTTTTGTGCGAAAGGCAAAGGTGATTCCAATGGTCAAATAGAGGCGGGAGAGGCAGAGAAGAAACCGTTCGCTGTTGACTCCCATGTTCAGACGATGTTTGTAATTTGATAACCACATCCACTCTATTATTAAGGAGGCATATAGCATGAAAAAATTATTTGCACTTATTCTGGCGCTTCTCTGCCTGCTGACCATGCTTTCTATCCCGGTGTTCGCAGCCGATGCAGGCGTTGAGCCGTATGGCACCCCCGGTTCGGGATACGATCAAAAAACGTTTGTATATAACCAAAAAACTTTCACAGCATATTTTTACCTCCAGTTTGATTCTTCCTATCATGCAAGAAGCAAATGTGTAACAGAGGCTATCGTGGAAGTTTCGCACGGTACGTTGACTGTCCAGTTTACGACAGGAGGAAGCGGGTATCAGACGCGCACCGGCGGGAGCAAGTACTATTCGGCATTCCAGAGATCAGGTAACGTAGAAAACCGAACAACGTATTCTAATTCGGTCAGTTATAGTAGTGCATTAGATGTGGCAACCGGAGTTAACTACATGGGTGGGAATGCGACCTTTAATGGCTATTCGGGAGTTAAAACCTCTGCTACGCTTGGGTTCCAGAAATAGCAGTAGTCTTGTTATATACTCTGGTATAGTCTAGCTGAATGGGAGGCGGAACATATGAAGAGACGCTTTTTGGCATTTTTGGTATGCATGGCAGTGCTGCTGGCTTCCTTTA
>NZ_JBBMFF010000160.1:0-4684 GCF_040096185.1 Faecousia intestinalis
GGGAAGGCAGTTGCGTTTTCGCCGGGGCTTTCCTGTTATCTACCCCGGTACTGCGAGATTGCCACGGGCGCGAAGCGCCCTCGCAATGACAAATCTGGGAGCCGTTGCCATTTTAACGGTGGCCCGTTCGAGTCTGCAGCATTGCGCCGGGCCCGGCTGTCCGCTCCCCTACAATGATTTTCCTATCATATGGAAAGGGCCGTGACCCGTTCCTTGGGCCACGGCCTTACAAGATGGAAACCAGATGAAGCACGCAGTCGGCGTTGGCTTATCCGCAGATATTTCCGCGGCATCGCCGGCTGCCTGAGCGGAACGGGGCGTACCCCGTCTCTGTACGAAAATGATACCATATCGGCGGCGGGAAATTGTGAACAAACTATGAAAATAGCCAAAATAGTTTTCACATGTTCTCCACTTTTCGTCGAAATGACGGGATATCAGCTGACGAGCCGCGCCTCGAGCACGACGGGGTTGTGATCCGTCACCGCGAACTCGGCATCCTGCGTGCGGACGCTGACCGGCTCGACATTCGGGCTGAGGATAAAGCCGTCGATGACATAGAACTGCGTGCCGGAGCTTCCGGCGCTGTAGGGCTGGTTCAGCAGGCGGCAGGTCGGCGCGGCGCTGTCCCAGGCATACTGCCAGCCCGCGGGCAGGTCGCCGAGCGTGCCGGGCGTCCAGTCCGCGCCGGAGGCGATGGGATAGCGGTCCGTGCCGTCCGGGAAGCTCTGGTTGAAGTCGCCGCCCGCGATGACATAGTTGCCCTTGGCATATTCCTCCTGCAGGATCTGCAGGAGCATGGCCGTCTGGGCCTCCTTGCCCTCGCCGTCGTCATAGGCCTCGAGGTGCAGGTTCACGAGCACGAGCTCCTGCTCCAAGCCGTCGATGGGGATGCGGGTGACGAGCAGACAGCGCTTGAGATTGGCGATGCGCACCGGCCACGAGAACGGGCACGGCAGGCGGTAACGCGTGGCGGCCGTGATGTCGTAGCGGCTGTAGGTCGCAACACCGGAGTGCACGCGGCCGATGGGCTCCGTGACGGGATAGGGCACATAATCACAGGAATAGTTCAGGGCAAAGCGGCTCTCATAGTCCTCAAGATCGAATTCATACTGCCGCCACTGGTCATAGCCGTAGCTGCGCTTCGAATCCGTGTCGACCTCCTGCAGCATCACGAAGTCGGCGTCCGCACCGCGGATGAGGTCCTCGATGCCGAGCATATTCTGCCGCACGGTCTCTGCATCGGACGGTCTGACGCCCTCGCCGCCGTCCATGAAGAAGTCCTCCCCGGCGTCCAGCCCGCCGTAGCCGGTATTGAGCGTCAGCACGCGGACGGTCTGGCCGCCCGTGAGCTTGCTCTCGCGCAGGACGTTGCCGCGCTGTGCGTCCTCGGCATAGGCCGGGCGGTATTCCGTGACCGTGAGATAGCCGATGCCGCCCGCCGCGACGATGGCGACGGCCAACACAAGGAACAGGAAATACTTGACGATCTTCCGGACGACCCGGCCGCGGCGCTTCGGCTTCTGCGGGACCTCCGGCTCGTCCTCGGGTCCCGGCTCGTCGTCCGGGCGCAGCTCCGGCAGGCGCGCCGAGCCCTCGAGCGGATCGACGGGATCCGGCAGCACGCGCGTGCGGTCAAGCTCCTCGTCCGGCGTCAGCTCCGGGATATCATGTTGCTGCAATGTGCTCGCCTCCTTGCTCTGCGGCGGCGTGATAGGTCAGGCCGCGCGGATAGAAAAAACGGATGCTCTGCGGTGCGATCTCAAACGTGACGTCGCGGGACATCATGAGCTCACCGTCGAGATTGATCTCGCTTTCGCGGTCGCAGCGGATGTGCACCCGCCTGCAGCGGAAGTGGCGGATGAGCTCCGGCAGCTGGGCATAGTGCCCGGCCTTGTATTTGCCGATGACACGCAGCATCGTCGCGCGCGACACGTCGCGCACCAGCAGCACGTCGAGCAGGCCGTCGTCCGGCTCCGCATCGGGCACCGGGTTGAAGCTACCGCCATAATACCGGCCGTTTGCAATGCACATCAGCGTCTGATTGCCGTCAAAATGCTGCCCGTCCACGTCGACGACATAGTGCTCGTGGATGCCGCGGATAAAATTCACGCCCGTGGAGAGCAGATAGGCGCCCGTCCCGCTGACAAGCGGCAGGCGCTTATAGCGCCCGATCTCCGTTCCGATGCGGGCATCGAAGCCCATGGAGCAGATGTTGACGGCGTAATTCTGCCCGTTGCAGCGGATGAGGTCGAATGTGGCCTCCTCGGCGTCGAGCAGGCGGGGCAGGGAGCGGAAGGCCGCCGGATCGGAGAAAATTTTGATGAAATCGTTGCCGGAGCCGCCGGGAAAATGCGTCACGGCGGCGTTGGCATGGCCCGCCGCGCCGTTGACGACCTCGTTGAGCGTGCCGTCGCCGCCGCAGGCATACAGCCGGACCGGCTCGCCGGAGGAAGCGGCGGCCTGCGCGATATGGGTGCAGTCGCCGGGCGCGCGGGAGACGAGGATCTCATAGTCCAGCCCCTCGCAGGCCGCGCGGATCGTCTGGGTAAATTCGCCCGTCCGGTCATATTTTCCGGCAGCGGGATTGATCAGAAATACATGCCGCAAGCGTCTGCGCCCCTTTCAGAAATACATATAGACATTGCACTGCAGGCGGCCGTTGTAGAGCTTGCGCTTTTTCGTGGCCTGCTTGCCGAAGTAGTGCTCAAATTCCGGCTCGGAGGAGATGATATATTTTTTCCACCCGTCGGCAAAGCGCAGGTGGCGGCCGAACTGCCGCATGAGCTGCTGCGCACTGCGCTGCTCGAGCATACGCTCGCCATAGGGCGGGTTGCAGACGATGACGCCGCAGTCGCACGGCAGGCTCTCACGGGTGGCGTCCGCCTCGCGGAACTCGATGTATTTGCTCACCCCGGCCTTCTTTGCGTTCGCAATGGCGATGGCAAGGCTGCCGGAGTCGATGTCCGTGCCGAGAATGCGGTATTCCCCGCGGAACTCCGCCGCGCGCGCGGCCTCGCGGGCCTGCGTCCAGACATCCTCCGGAATGCAGGACCAGCTCTGCGCCGCAAATTTGCGGGCAAGGCCCGGCGCGCGGTTCAGCGCGGCCAGCGCCGCCTCGATAACGATGGTGCCGGAGCCGCAGAACGGGTCCCAGAAGAAATCGCGGCCGCGATAGCGGGCCAGATTCACCATGGCGGCGGCCATGGTCTCGTGCAGCGGAGCCTCGTTGCCCACGGCGCGGTAGCCGCGCTTGTGCAGGCTGACGCCGGAGCTGTCGAGGAAGACCTCGCACAGGTCCTTCATGATGGAAAAGCGCAGCTGGTAGGTCTCGCCGGTCTCGGGCAGCCACGTCAGGCCGTAGTGCGCGCCGAGATGGTCGACGGCGGCCTTTTTGACGATGGACTGGCAGTCCGGCACGGAGTGCAGCTGAGAATCAAGGCTGTAGCCCTTGACGGGGAACGCGCCCTCGCGCGGGACGAAGCGCTCGAGCGGAATGGCCTTCACGCCCTGATACAGCTCCTCAAACGACCGCGCCGGGAAGCGCGCCAGCAGGATCATGACCCGCTCGCCCATGCGCAGCCCGATATTCGCGCGCGCCAGCTCGGCCGCTCCGCCCGTGAAAAACACGCGGCGATCCTCGACGCGCACATCCTCCATGCCCATTCGCCGCAGCTCGTCGCCCACGAGGCCCTCAAGGCCAAACAGGCACGGCACGGCCATTGTCCAACGTTCCATTGCGTATCCTCCCGCCCAAATTCGAGCGATTTTTCCTCATTATTTTTATGTTCTATTATAACCGATAGCAGGACCGATTGCAACGGCCAATATTCCCCGCTGCCTGGCGCAGAAAAATTGAAAAAAACATGAAATCAGGGCTTGACTTTTTTGGGATTTTGCATATAATTATATATGCGCTTTGACGCACGGCAAATAGCGGGTTTGTGTAATGGTAGCACACCGGACTCTGACTCCGTTTGTGAGGGTTCGAATCCTTCACCCGCTGCCAAAAACCGGTTGTCCATTGGACAACCGGTTTTTCTATGGTTTTTGTATTTTTTAGACTGTCAAAGAATTGTCAAGCCAAAAGTTACGGAGGGAAGAAAAGTGTGAAAGGAAACCGTCAGGGTTTCCTTTCGCGTCAAATAACCCGCCGCAGCGGCAGAATTGCAAAATAATGCTACAAAATTCTATTTTGCAATTCTGAAAGCAGCTTGTCAAAGGAGTCCAAAGGGACTCCTTTGACAAGCTTAGTGCCCTCCGGCTGTGCCGGAGGGCGCTTTTGCTTTTTTACAGCCTACAGGCCAGACAACTCCTTCTTCTTTGCGTCGAGCTCCTCCTGCGTGATCACGCCGGAGTCGAGCAGGTCCTTGAACTTCTTCAGCCCGTCGGCGGTGCCTGCACCGGCCGCAGCGGGCTCGGCGGGAGCTGCCGCCATGCCGTCCATGACAGGCTGTTTGCCGAGAACGAGGAGACCCTATATTAAATTAAGGAGAAAGCGCCCCGGCATACTGCTGCCGATTCACACAGGCTGCCGTTAAAAGCAAACGCCCCCGGCGGGGCCTGTAGCGACGCTCCCTGAGCGCCATGCAGTCTGGCAGCATGTGCTGCATGGATTCTGCGGCGCAATACTCCCAGATTTGTCATTGCGAGGAGGCCGCAGGCCGACGTGGCAATCTCGGGA
>NZ_JBBMFF010000161.1:0-1618 GCF_040096185.1 Faecousia intestinalis
GCCTTCCCGAGATTGCCACGTCGGCCTGCGGCCTCCTCGCAATGACAAATCGGAGGCTGTTGCCATTTTGACGGCGGTTTGTACGGACTGCAAGTGCGTCGCCGGGAGCGGCATGCCGCTCCCCTACATTGGCCGGTACCGTTTTAACGGTGGACGGTACAAATCGCAGTGCCGGGCCGGGCTGTCCCCTCCCCAACATTCGCTCCATCTCCATCGGCTAATCTCGCTGAATTCAGTGGTGTTTTTCGAACAAAATGCAGTGATTTTCCCCACTTGATTTCTCTTTCACCTGTGCTATAATGTTAGCGGTAAAACTCTGCGGCGGCGCATTTTCGGGAAGAAAACACCGTGCCCCGCAACGATAGCGGCATGCGGCCCTTCCACTGCCCGCACTGCCGAAAATACAAAAAAGGAGTGTTTTCACAATGGCTCTCGTTACCAGTACCGAGATGTTCAAGAAGGCCTATGCCGGCGGCTACGCCATCGGCGCCTTCAACGTCAACAACATGGAGATCGTGCAGGGCATCACCGAGGCCTGCGGCGAGCTGAAGGCCCCCGTCATCCTGCAGGTTTCCAAGGGCGCGCGCGCCTATGCCAACCACACCTATCTGGTGAAGCTGGTCGAGGCTGCCGTCATCGAGAACCCGGATATCCCCATCGTCCTGCATCTGGATCACGGCCCCGACTTCGAGACCTGCAAGAGCTGCATCGACGGCGGCTTCACCTCCGTCATGATCGACGGCTCCTCCCACAGCTTCGAGGACAACATCGCCCTGACCCGCAAGGTCGTCGAGTATGCCCATGACCACGGCGTCGTCGTCGAAGGCGAGCTCGGCACCCTGGCCGGCATCGAGGACGAGGTCAGCCACGCAGTCGGCTCCTACACCCGTCCGGAAGAGGTCGAGGAATTCGTCACCAAGACCGGCGTCGACTCTCTGGCCATCGCCATCGGCACCAGCCACGGCGCTTATAAGTTTAAGCCGGAGCAGTGCACCCGCAATGCCGACGGCATTCTCGTGCCGCCTCCCCTCCGCTTCGACATCCTCGAAGAGGTCTCCCGCCGTCTGCCTGGCTTCCCGATCGTCCTGCACGGCTCTTCCTCCGTGCCCCAGGAGTATGTGAAGATGATCAACGAGAACGGCGGCAACATGCCCAACGCCATCGGCGTGCCGGAAGAGGAGCTGCGCCATGCCGCTCAGCTGTCCGTCTGCAAGATCAACATCGATTCCGACCTGCGTCTGGCCATGACCGGCACGATCCGCGCCTACTTCAACGAGCATCCGGATCACTTCGACCCGCGCCAGTACCTCAAGCCCGCCCGCGCCAACATCAAGGCCCTCGTCGAGCATAAGCTCAAGGACGTCCTCGGCTGCGCCGGTAAGGCCTGATCGAAAAACCGCAAAAAATCTCCGGGACTGCAAATCGCAGCCCCGGATTTTTTGCGCTTCCGGAAGGCCCTCGGCTTTTCCGCTGCAAGGGCACTTTGCGCCCGGCTGCGCACTGCCGATTCGAACCGGCTATCGTTAAAATGGCGCGCACCAATTGCGTCTGTAGCGGCGTTCCCTGCGCAGCCGTTGGCGGCTTTGCCGCCTTACGGATGCGGCGTGCCCCTTGCGGG
>NZ_JBBMFF010000162.1:0-3219 GCF_040096185.1 Faecousia intestinalis
TCCGTTGGGCTAATAACCCGTGCGGGTTCGACCCCCGCCACCGGCACCACACCGAATGGCTCGCAAACCCTTGATATGACTGGGTTTGCGGGCTTTTTCTATTGCGTTGTCAGCCTTATGTATCGATCCCTCTCACAGCCGAAAACCGGCCATTTCAGGTCAGTTTTCGGCTGCTTTTCGGAGGGACATTGGAGGGATGTTCAACCATTACAGCGAGGGGTACACACCCATGATCGCATTGGCGGATGCCACTTTCGAGGTGAAATGCAAGTGCGTATAGATGTTGGAAGTCGTCGCAATATTGTGCTGTTCGTTCTGCCGGGGCTGCTGTTCCTGTTTGACCGGCTGATCATCCGGCCGAAAAAACGGACAGGAATCAGACTGTCGAAAAACCTGCCCAGGCGGAAATTACGGAGGGAAGGATCGTGTGAAGGGAAACCGTCAGGGTGTCCTTTTGCGTTCCATAACCCGCCGCAGCGGCAAAACTGCAATGCGGCAGGCAAAACACGTGCCCCAAACTCCGGATTGACATCCGGCGCAGAATCGTTTATTCTGTTTGCAGAGATTCGGACTTCCGGCGTTTTTTTCGACATTTGGGGAAAAAGCTGTCCGTTTTGCGTTTCTGGTGAAATATAGGAGTAGAGGGGCCATTGACCGGCCTGAAAAGAGGTGGTATCCATGGACATCCTGTCCGGCGAAGAGGCAAGCAGCCTTCGTCAGTTCTTTCTATGCACATTCGTTGACACATCCTGCGATTATTTTCAGGACCGGATCGCGCACATGAGGCAGTTCTCCGACGGGCTTCGCTACACGGGTTACCTGTGGGATTGCATGCTCGATCGGGAACCGGTCTCCTGTCACTATCTCATCAGTCAACTGCAGGCGTTGACAGGACCGTTCTACGTCTTTTGGGACATCCATTCCTGCGACAGGATTTTTATTCCGAATTATTGGAAATATCCGATCGACGCTGTTCTGCGCGCTGCGCCTGACGAAATTCCGGACACGCTGCAAACGCTGCCGGAGGACTGCTATTTCTTTGATGATTCCCTGTCGTGGGCCATGGTGACCACACACGAGGAGCTGAAGCCGGGCAAACGTCTGTGCTATCTGGCGGCAGCGCGGAATGTATTACGAAGCTAACGAAACCGGAAAGGTGGTAGAGCTGCTTTGTGTACGACAAGCCTTGTGATCATGCGAAATGCACATGCCGGAGCTTTTATACGGAGAATATGAGAGATGAGTATTGCCGCGTGAACTTCGATTGCGCGAATGCCCTTCTGGAGTTGCCGTTTGTCTCTGTTGGAAGCGAAGACCTTGCCTTTGAGATTTTCGATGGCCATGACACAACAAATATGGGAACTTTTATGAGCCTTGAATCACCGTCTTGCGAAAATCAGCCGTCCAGGATTCCGCTTCGCTCCTGCTTTGTGATTTTGCGGCATGCCATTTCGCTATGCCTGCCCTATGCTCAGTCGGCAGAAGTCTATTTGACTGACAGCCCCAGTACGGAGATGGATTTCCAAAATATTTCTATTCCAGCCAGCAGAGTCTGCACTCTTCTGGAGAAAGCGTATGCCAAAGTACCAGTCTGGTGCCCTTTTGTGCCCGATCTGCATATTTCTGTGATGGCGGATGAGCCTGCGGGCTTGGGCTGAAAAAGTAGGCAGGAGAATACTGAAGTCTTTATTCTTGGCAAGCACACAACAGAAAAGGAGATACATCATATGCGAAACAACCATGCAGCGATATTCCGTCGTTCCCTTCTCCTGATGTTCGCCGCCGTCCTCCTTTCCGCTTGTCTTTTCGGAGGATGCAGCACGGAGGACGCAGCCATTGTCCGGCAGGGCATGCCGCTCGCGGAGCTGAAAGAAGCTGCCGATAAGATTCTGCTCGACGCCCCGACCTGCTGCATCGTACAGATCGGCGATACGATCGCGGCCGTCAGCACAAGCGGAACAACGGCAGAGCATTTCGCCCTGTTTGACAGCGGCACCGGTGCCATGCTCCGTTGCAGCGGCCTCGCTCTGGCATCCTCCAACGCAGAGCTGACCCAATTGATCGGCACGGAGGCAGAACACGCACCCGAGGCACTATCCGCAACAGAATTCGATCTCGGAAGCGGGCGCTATATCCCCGCCTACCTGACAGAGAATGCAAAGCTGATCACACTGGAATGTGAAAACGAAGTCATCCGCGGTATCTGTGTAACGAGCCTGATCGACGAAACCGTGCAGCGGTACGGAGAATGTGAAAGCGTCCGGCTCATTCCGGCATGATATCAGCTACGAAGAATTGCTGGAGGCTTTCCGTACGGCAGTGCAGCTGCGGGAGGCAGGCCGCTCCTCAATCTGATGCAGCCGGATGCGCCGATGCTGCCCTGCTCCCAAAAAATGAAATCCACTGGAAAAGGAAGTGCTGTTTATGCGTCAATCAAGGCTTTGCCGTGTATTTCTCACCGTGGCTATGATCACCGTCATTGCAGTTCTAGCCCTGAGCGGCTGCCGCGCGCAACCTGCGCCGCTCCAGGATGCGCTTGCAGATTATGAAAAGGTCCTCAAAACCGATGGACTGGACGGTCTGCGGCTCAGCGTGTATTATATCGACCCGTCCATCCTTACGCGTTCCCCGCTGACGGAGGAACAACTGCTTTCGTTCGAGTCGGTTCAAAAATTTGAAGTGGACAATGCACAGCTTCTGCAGCACATCGAGCTGCTGAAAACGATAAATGCAGAGGAACTGACGCCGGTTTCGAACCCTTCTGCATTGAATGCACGTCTGTGCTGTATCTTTGAATCAGATTATGCCGGGCAGGTCCTGCAGCTGACGCTCGGAGGCGAAGCCAACAGCATTTTTGTAAACGGGGTCGAGGCCGAAAATTGTGAGCTGCTTCACGATCTCCTCGCGGCATTTGCTCCGGAAGAGGTGCTGCACGTTTTGAACGGTTATTTTGCGGAATACATCGAGCAGTAGGCCCCGCAGCAGTATATCTTATTAAATGTCAAGGAACTATAGGACACGATCCGGTCGGATTTCCCTGCGAAAGCGACGCTCTGGATCATGTTTATGACCAAATCACGCGGTATCTGATCTGACGGAGGGAACGACCATGTCAAATTTCCGCAAGCAATTCAAACAAGGTGACGAGCTGCTTCCGGCGGCGGGCGACGTTATTCTGGAGACGGGGCAGGCCTCCGTTTCGTTCCTGCAGCGCAGGCT
>NZ_JBBMFF010000163.1:0-35123 GCF_040096185.1 Faecousia intestinalis
ATCTTATCATTCGAAAAAGGCTGCAGGGCCCTCTCAGTCACCTGCGGTGACAGCTCTCCCAAAGGGAGAGCCAAGGGACTGTACCCCATTACATAGTATGTTGATATGAGAAATGGAGCGTATCTGTATCGATACGCTCCGTTGACTGTTTTATGAACACCCATCTAACCGTCCCGGTTTTTTGCGCTATGTTACAGGCCGAGCTTCTGCTCGAGCTGTTCTTTGGACTGCGCGCCGACGGCGGCAGCGACAACGGCGTTATCCCGCAGCAGCACGAGCATCGGGATGCTCTGCACGCGGAATGCCTGCGCCAGCGCCGGCTCTTCGTCGACATTGACCTTGCCGACGGCAATCTCGGGATGGGCCGCGGCGATCTCCTCGACAACGGGGGAGACCATGCGGCACGGGCCGCACCACTCCGCCCAGAAATCCAGCAGCACGGGCTTGTCCGCCCGCGCGACGAGCTCATCATAATTTGTCGCTGTGATCTTCAGCATGGGATGCTTCCTCCTTTATCGGATCTTTTGTTTTATAGTACAGCATGCAATGGCAGTACCCCTCAAAATCGGGATCCTTCATCTGCTCGCGGAATTCCTTGCAGATGCACTTGTTGTCCTCGGTCTTTTCGAGCCTGCAGGGACAGTAGCCCCCACGGCGGCGAAGCCCCTCGCGGATCTGCGCGACAAGCTCCTTATCTTCATTCAGACGGATGGCCATATGCGTCGCCTCTTTCTTTTTCGGGGCCGCATCCTTCCAGCGGCTCCTTTCTGATATTCCTATCGTATCACGGCGCGGCGAAGAATCGGTGACGGATTTATGAATTTTTCAGCGCCGCCTGATACTCCAGATACTCGTCGTATGTCCCGAGGCGGTCGCAGATCGTGCCGTCCGGGCGGAATTCAATGATGCGGTTCGCCACGGACTGCAGCATCTCGTGGTCGTGGCTGGCCAGCAGGATATTTCCCGGGAAGGCGATGAGGCCCTTGTTCACGGCTTGAATGGACTCCATGTCCAGATGGTTCGTCGGCTGATCGAGCAGGATCACGTTCGCTCCCGAGAGCATCATGCGCGAGAGCATGCAGCGGACCTTCTCACCGCCGGAGAGCACCTTAACGGATTTGAACACATCCTCGCCGGAGAACAGCATCCGCCCGAGGAAGCCGCGCAGATACACGTCATCCTTCTTTTCGGAGAACTGGCGCAGCCAGTCGACAAGCGTCTCGTCGTGGCCGTCAAAATACTCGCTGTTGTCCTTGGGGAAGTAGCTCTGCGACGTGGAAACGCCCCACTTGACCGTGCCCTCATCCGGCTCCAGCTCGCCCATCAGAATTTTGAACATGGTCGTCTGCGCGACCTCGTTCTCGCCGACAAAAGCGATCTTGTCGCCGCGGTTGACGATGAACGAAACCTTGTCCAGCAGCTTCACGCCGTCGACGGTCTTCGAGACGTCCGTCACGAACAGGATGTCCTTGCCGACCTCGCGCTCCTGCGTGAACCCGACAAAGGGGTAGCGGCGGGACGAAGCAGGCATCTCCTCGACGCTGAGCTTATCGAGCAGGCGGCGGCGGGCCGTGGCCTGTTTGCTCTTGGCCTTGTTGGCAGAGAAGCGGGAGATAAAGGCCTGCAGCTCGGCGATCTTTTCCTCATTGCGCTTGTTCTTGCTGCGAATGAGGTTCTGCATGAGCTGGCTCGACTCATACCAGAAGTCGTAGTTGCCGACATACATGCGGATCTTACCGTAGTCGATATCGACGATATGTGTGCAGACGGTATTCAGGAAATGGCGGTCGTGGCTCACGACGATGACAAGGCCGTTGTCCTCGTAGTCCAGGATGAAATTTTCCAGCCAGTTGATGGACTCAATGTCGAGGTTGTTCGTCGGCTCGTCGAGGAGGATAATGTCCGGCTGACCGAACAGGGCCTGTGCCAGCAGGACCTTGACCTTGACGCGGCCGTCGGTATCGGCCATACGGTCGTTGTGCAGCTCCACGGGCACACCGAGGCCCTGCAGGATGCGGCTGGCATCGGACTCGGCCTCCCAGCCGTTCAGCTCTGCGAACTCCGTCTCCAGCTCCGAAGCCAGCAGGCCGTCCTCATCGGAAAAATCAGGCTTGGCATACAGAGCGTCCTTCTGCTTCATGATATCATACAGGCGCTGGTTTCCCATGATGACCGTGTCGAGGATGGTATAGGCATCGTAACGGAACTGGTCCTGCTTCAGGACGGACATGCGCAGGCCCGGCTTGATGGAGATCGTGCCCTTCGTGGAGTCCAGCTCGCCCGAGAGCAGCTTCAGGAATGTGGACTTGCCCGCACCGTTTGCGCCGATCACACCGTAGCAATTGCCGGCGGTAAACTGCAGATCGACATGCTGGAACAGGAACGTTCCGCTATATTGCAGCGCAAGATCGCTGATCGTAATCATTGGAATCACCTCGGCAACAGTGTACCACAGATTCTGCAGAAAAGAAAGTGTAAAAAAATTGTGACAGCTCTTGCAAAACACGGAAAAGCGGCTATAATAGGATTTAGCACTCAGGCACTAAGAGTGCCAATACGAAATAAGGAAGTTGATCCATATGGAAAAGAAACAGTTTCAGGCAGAATCGAAACGCCTGCTGGACCTGATGATCAATTCGATCTATACACACCGCGAGATCTTCCTGCGCGAGCTGATCTCCAACGCCTCCGATGCCATCGACAAGCTGGCCTATCAGGCCCTGACGGACGACACCGTCGGCTTGAGCCGCAGCGACTTTGCCATTCATCTGGCAGCGGATGAGGGAGCGCGCACGCTGACCGTTTCCGATAACGGCATCGGCATGACCCGCGAGGAGATGGAGGAGAACCTCGGTACCATCGCTCACAGCGGCTCACTCCGCTTCAAGAAGGAAATGGAGAAGAGCGACGATATCGACATCATCGGTCAGTTCGGCGTCGGCTTCTATGCCGCATTCATGGTCGCCGAGAAGGTCACGGTTATTTCCCGCCGCTTCGGCAGCGACGAAGCCTGGAAGTGGGAGTCCGAGGGCGCAGACGGCTACACCATGGAGCCGTGCGAGCGCGCAGCCGCCGGTTCCGACGTCATCCTGACGCTCAAAGCCGACACGGACGAGGACAAGTATTCCGATTATCTGTCCGAATACCGCCTGCGCAGCCTTGTCCGCAAGTATTCCGACTACATCCGCTATCCGATCCGCATGGAGGTCTCCAGCCAGAAGCTCGTGAACGAACCGAAGGAGGGCGAGGAGCCAAAGTATGAGACCGTCCGCGAGGAGCAGACGCTCAACTCCATGATCCCGATCTGGCAGAAGGCCAGGAAGGACGTCACAGAGGAAGAATATAACAACTTCTATCACGAGAAATTCTTTGACTATGAGAAGCCGCTGAGCGTGCTGCACTTCGGCGTCGAGGGCGCCGTGACCTATAAGGCCCTGCTGTATATCCCGGCAAAGGCCCCGTACGACTTCTACACCCGCGACTATAAGGCCGGTCTGCAGCTTTATTCCTCCGGCGTGCTCATCATGGAAAACTGCGCCGACCTGCTGCCGGAGCACTTCCGCTTCGTCCGCGGCGTGGTCGACACGCAGGACCTGAGCCTGAACATCAGCCGCGAGATGCTGCAGCACACGAGAGAGCTGAAGGTCATCGCCGCCAACCTCGAAAAGAAGATCAAGGCCGAGCTGGAGCGCATGCTGAAGGACGACCGTGAGAAATATGAGACATTCTATGCCGCCTTCGGCCGCCAGCTGAAGTTTGGCCTCGTCTCGGATTACGGCATGCACAAGGACCTGCTGCAGGACCTCGTGGAGTTCCGTTCCGACAAAGAGGGGAAGGACATCACGCTCAAGGAATACTGCGACGCCATGCCCGAGTCCCAGAAGCACATTTACTTTGCCACCGGCGACAGCGCTGCGCGCCTTTCGCAGCTTCCGCAGACCCAGCTGCTGCGCGAGCGTGGCTTCGACGTGCTGCTCATGACGGAGCAGGTCGACACGTTCATTCCGCAGACGCTCAATACCTACGCCGAGCATGAGTTCCGCAACATTCTGACCGACGATCTCGACCTTGCGACCGAGGAGGAGAAAAAAGCCGCCGAGGAGAAGGCCAAGGCCTTCCAGTCCGGCGTGGACTTCCTGAAGGAGAGCCTCGGTGAGAAGGTCAAGGACGTACGCGTTTCGACGGAGCTGGGCAGCCATGCCGTGACTATGGTCCCGGACGGCGGCATGAGCTTCGAGATGGAGAAGTACATGCACACGGTCGACCCGTCGTCCGATTATCACTGCGGCCGCATTCTGGAGGTCAACCCGGAGCATCCGCTGCTGCAGCGTCTGTCCGAGAGCAGGGAAGCCGATCCGGAGCGCGCCAAAAAGCTGGCTGAGCTTCTCTACGATCAGGGCCTGCTGATGGCAAACCTCCCGCTCGAAGACCCGACGGCCTATACGGATCTCGTCTGCGAGCTGATCGGCTGAGCCAAGTCCATCTCTGCGTAAAGCGCGAAACAGAATATGCTCCCTCTATGAGAGACAGTGAAGTAAAGATCACCATCCTCATATGGGGAGCATTTCTATGCCGCACACGGAAAAGCTGCGCGCAGCCGCATCCCGGTCTTATCCATCCCGCTCCGGGAAAAACGGCTGGAGCTCCTGCCACAGGCCGATGGCGCAGCGGCAGCCATGTGCCGCTGCGTGCGCCAGCTTCTGCCGGAGCGACTCCGGCGTGTCAAAGTAGCGCAGGCCTGCCGTGCTTTTCTCGCAGCTGCACAGCGCGGCCGGGAGCATGCCGCCGGGATAGGGGAGCGGCGGGGCCGGAAGCTCTGCCGCCCACGGCGTCAGCTCCAGCGCCCAGCCGTTCGGGAAGCGCCGCTCCGCCGACCGGACAAAGCCGTCCCATGCATTGCAGGGCCGCAGGCAGGAGAGGACCGGCAGCGCTTCCGGCGCAAAGGCGTGATAAGCCGCGGGCAGCAGCATCGGGGCATTCCCGAGCCGCCGCTGCAGGCCCTGCGCCACGGCGCGGTGCACGGGGCCGGGCGTGCGCAGAAAATCCAGACAACACCCCCCGCCGCACCGGGCTGCAAGCCGGTCCAGCGTCTCCTCCGGAACGCGCTGCGGCAGGACGGCATCGTCGATGACGGCCATATGTCCCTGCAGCGGGCACGCCGGGATGCGGGCCCCGCCATCCGGCAGAAAGCCGAGGCCGAGCACGGCGGCCCGGCCGGTAAATGTTGCAATTTCTTTACAATTTGCCGCCAAATACACCGGAACAGGCAATAGACAAACCTCCCCCTGCGTGCTATAATAAGGAGGACCCTGAACATGGGAACCTCAGAATCAACCTATGGAATACCCGAGGAGAATATGCTGTCATTTTTACCTGACTTCATTTTCCAAACCATCACGCAGATCCGCCCGGCATTTCTTCGCGAGCACGGCGTCCGCCTCCTGCTGATGGACTTCGACAACACCATGCTTCCCTACACGACGGACCGGCCGGAGCAGCCGCTTCTGGACTGGATCGCCGGGATGCAGGATGCAGGCATCACGCTTTGCATCGTCTCCAACAGCCACAAGCAGCGCGTGCCGCATTTCTCGCAGCAATATCACGTTCCCTGCGTGACGCATGCCGCCAAGCCCGGCACACGCGGCATCCGGGAGGCCATGGCCCGCTACGGAGCCGCTCCGCAGCAGACCGCACTCGTGGGCGACCAGATCTATACCGATGTGCTCGGCGCAAAGCGCGCCGGGATCACGGCGATCGCCGTGCGATCCATTCATAATCATACCGTCTGGCTGAAGCTGCGGCACCTGCTGGAGCTGCCGTTTCTTGCCATGGCGCGAAAAAGGAGAGTAGAAACATGACCAATCTGGAAAAATACCGTTCTCTGCTGCACGACGGCGTGCAGGGCCTTCTGCTGACCTCGCGCTACAGCCGCATGTATGCGGCGGAATTTGACATCGCCGAGGGCGTTGCCGTTGTCTCCGCGCAGGGCGCTCGCTATTTCACCGACAGCCGCTACATCGAGTCCGCGCAGAAGAACCTCAAGGGCTTTGAGGTCGTGGAGATCGGCCTGAACAATCCGATGATGCAGGCGCTGAAGGCCACACTGGACGAGTTCGGCGTGGAGACGCTCGGCTTTGAGGACGAATATCTCACCGTCGCAGAGCTCAACGGCTTTGAGGCCGCGCTTCCCGTCAAGTTCGTTCCGCTGCAGAAGGAGATCAACGCCTTCCGCGCCAGCAAGGAGGACTGGGAGCTTGCCCGCATGCGCAAGGCGCAGGAGATCACAGATCGTGCCTTCACCGAGGTCTGCACTCGCATCCACACCGGCATGACCGAGAAGGAGCTCGAGGCCGAGCTGATCTACTGCCTGTATAAGAACGGCGCAGAGGGCCTGTCCTTTGACCCGATCGTCGTCTCCGGACCGAACACGAGCATGCCGCACGGCGTCGCCGGGAGCCGCGTCCTGCAGGACGGCGACTTCGTGACCATGGACTTCGGCGTGCTGTATCAGGGCTACTGCTCCGATATGACCCGTACCGTCGCCCTCGGCCATGCAACCGAGGAGATGCGTAAGGTCTACGACACCGTCCTGCGCGCCCAGCTCGCCGGTATTGCGGCCAGCCACGCAGGAGCGAGCGGCAAGAGCATCGACGGCGCTGCCCGCGACATCATCACGGAGGCCGGCTACGGCCCGTATTTTGGCCACAGCTATGGCCACAGCCTCGGTCTCGAGATCCACGAAGCGCCGAACTGCACCCCGCGCAACGAGAACCCGATCCCTGCCGGCGCTGTGTGCTCCGCAGAGCCGGGCATCTACATTCCGGGCAAATTCGGCGTCCGCATCGAGGATGTCGTGATTTTCCGCGAGGGCGGCTGCGAGGTCATCACGCACAGCCCGAAGGAGCTGACCATCCTTTAAGCGGTGATAACTCAGAGAAATTTGCCGAAAGACTTGAATTTCTTTGACAAATCGGTTAAAATAGAAACGCATTTTTTTACCTTCGGAACAGATATGGTATTCGAGAGGAACACAGGAGGATAAACCAATGATTTCAGTCAGTGATTTCCGGAACGGCGTTACGTTTGACATGGACGGCAAGGTGATGCAGATCATCGAGTTCCAGCACGTCAAGCCCGGCAAGGGTGCAGCCTTTGTCCGCGTCAAGATGCGCAATGTCATCACCGGCGGCGTTACCGAGACGACGTTCAACCCGAACGACAAGTATCCCACCGCTTACATCGAGCGCAGAAAGATGGACTATTCCTATAACGACGGCAACCTGTATTATTTTATGGATCCGGAGACGTTCGAAATGACGCCGGTCGACGAGAACATTCTCGACGCCAGCTTCAAGTTCGTCAAGGAGAACGACCAGTGCACGATCCTGTCCTACAAGGGCAGCGTGTTCAGCGTCGAGGCTCCGAACTTTGCCGATCTCGTCGTCACGAAGACCGAGCCGGGCCTTGCAGGCAACACCGCCACCAACACGCTGAAGCCCGCTACGCTTGAGACCGGTGCCGAGGTCCGCGTGCCCCTGTTCATCAACGAGGGCGACAAGATCTCCATCGATACCCGCACGGGCGAATATCTGGGCCGCGCCAAGGGCTGATCCGGCCCACATCTGGAAAGGAGAACGCTATGAATCTCTCTGAAAAGTCCGCATATCTGAAGGGCCTGATGGACGGCCTGAAGCTGGACCAGGAGGCCCCCGAGGGCAAGATGATCTCCGGGATCGTCGAGCTGCTGCAGGAGGTCACCGGTGCAATTGGCGATCTGCAGGAAAACGCCGAGGCTGTCTCGGATGAGCTCGATGAGATTGAGGATGATCTCGATGCCATCGAGGATTACCTGATGGACGACGATGACGAAGAGGACGGCTTCATGGACGACGACGGCGAAGACTTCGACTATGACGACGACACCATGTATGAAGTGACCTGCCCGAAGTGCGGCGAGGTTCTCCATCTGGACGAGGAGACGCTCCTCAACGATTCCGTCGACTGCCCGAAGTGCGGCGAGCCGCTCGAGTTCGAGTTCGACGAGGACGACGGTCTCTGATCCTCATACGCAAAACGCAGGCGCGAAGCAGATCCCTCTGCTCCGCGCCTGTTTGCACATCGGGCTGTACTGCGGCATAGTCTGGCCGGGAGGTGAGTGCCATGCGGCAGCGGCTTGAGCGGCTTCTTTGCGTCAAGTCTCTTGTGACGATCGCCCTGACCGTCGTATTCTGCAGGCTGGCCGTGACGGGCGCAGTCAGCGCGCAGCAGTTCCTCACGATCTTTACGGTCGTGATCTCGTTTTATTTCGGCACGCAGGTGGAGCGGCGTTTGGCCGGCGGCTGAATACAGCAAATCCCCGGCCGTCCGAGGGGGATGGACGACCGGGGATCCGCTACAGAAATGAGAGAGGGGAAAATAAAAAGAGAGATAAAAATGAAAAGATGGACCAGTAAGCCCGTTACCGCGGCAGGTTCGGTATCGTTCTTACGAGTATGAGTATACCGGGGACATTTGAAAAATCTATGAACGAAGTCGGAATAAATTGAGAATCCGCAAAATTTGTCGAACGCGCGCAGTCTATCACAGATAATTTGGAGGAGCCTATGAAAAAAGCCTACCTGACCCTTGACCCGCCGCGCGAGCCGAACGGCACCCTCTGCCGCACCGGCCTGCGCCACTCCGCGCCCGTTGTGCTTCTGCCGGGTGATCCGCAGCGCAGCCGCAAGATGGCCGTGCTGTTCGCAGAGGCCTCGTTTACGGCCCACCGGGGCACATTTGCGACCTATACCGGCAAAACACCGGGCGGCGCGGATATCGCCGTCACAAGCAGCGGCATGGGCTGTGCCTGCGTTGCCGCCGCACTGGAGGAGCTTGCTGCCGCGGGAGCGGAGGCCGTTATCCGTGTGGGCACCTGCGGCGGCGTGCAGCCCGATCTGGCCCCGGGGACCATCGTCATTGCCAGTGGCTGCGTCCGCGGCGAGGGCGCAAGCTATGAGCTTGTGCCGCCGGAATTCCCGGCCGTTGCGGACCCGCTGCTCGTCCGCGCGCTGTGCAGCGCTGCGCAGGAGCTGGACGAGCCCGTGCGCGTCGGCCTGTACCGCAGCCACGATGCGTTCTATATGGAGTCCAAGGCCGCTCATCCCGGTCTGCGGGAACGTATGCAGAAATGGATCGACACCGGCGTACTCGTCGTAGAGAACGAGTCCGGCCTGCTTTTCACCTATGGCCACCTGCTCGGCCTTCGCGCCGCGAGCATCTGCGTCGCGCTCGGCTCCATGTTCGCAGACCCGAACGCCAACGTCTACGGGGCCTATGCCGACCCGGAGCATCTGGCGCGCCGGATCGAAACTGCCACGCGCATTGCCATGCGCGCAGCCGAGCAGCTGGAGGGAACGAAATGAGCTTTGGAAGTCAGAAACTTGTCCATACAGACGGCACGATGCACCACCTCGGCATCGATGCCGTGACGCCGCGCGTCATCCTTGTGCCGGATCCGCAGGAGGTCCCGCTCTATGCCGCGCTGTTGGAGAATCCCGTGCAGCAGAGCTGCTATCGCGAATATGCGACCTGGCGAGGCATATGGCGCGGCGAACCGCTCACGGTGATGAGCTGCGGCTTCGGCTGCATGCCCATGGCCATCGCCGTGGAGGAGCTGCACCATCTCGGCGCGGAGTCCCTCATCAAGATCGCGGCCTGTCCCGCCATCCAGCCGGAGCTGGAGCCGGGCACGCTGCTGGCAGCCTCCGGCGCGGTCCGCGGTGAGGGCGCGACGCGCGAATACATCGACCCGTCCTATCCCGCCGTGGCGGATATGCCCCTGCTCGGCGCGCTGCTGAGCTGCGGCGTACCCGATGCAGGCCTGTTTCGCAGTCACGACTGCACCTCGCTCGAGACGCCGTGGGCTCCCGGCGGCCCGGCGCGCATTGCCCGCTGGGCAGAGCTTGGCGTCAGTGCGCTGGACGGCGAGACGAGCGCCCTGTTCGTGCTGGCATCCATTCTCGGCATGCATGCGGCCTCGCTGGCCTATCTTGCAGAAAACTATGCAACCGGTGCAGCCGCCCCGATGGACGCACAGGCGCGCGGGCGGCTGTTCACGGCTGCGGCGGAGGCACTGCGATGCTGCTGATCCGCGGGGCAATGCTCCCCGATTTCGAAACAGGAACGACCACGCAGGCCGACGTCCTCATCCGGGACGGCCGCTTTGCGGCGATCGCACCCCATCTGGAGGCCGATTGCCCCATTGTCGAGGCATCTGGTCTTCTGATGCTGCCCGGCATGGCTGATCTGCACACGCACATGGTGCAGAGTCTGACGCAGGGCCCGCTCGACGACCTGAACATCACGCAGTGGCTCACGCGCATGCTCCAGGCACAGTGGTCGCTCACGGAGGACGAGTGGTACTATGGCGTGCTGCTCGGCTGTCTGCGGAGCATCCGCTATGGCGTGACGGCCATCAATGAAATGACCTACTATCCGCACATCGACGCTGTTGTGCAAGCCTATCAGGACGCCGGTCTGCGCGTGACCTTCGGCATCGGCGCGACGGATATCGCCGAGAACGACCAGATCCGCGTCACGCCGGTGGACGAATGCCTGCGGCAGGCGGAGGAGCTGTACCACAAATGGCACGGCAGGGGACTGCTGCGCACGGCTGCCGTGCCGCAGGGACGTCCGGCCTGCACGCCGGAGCTAATGCGGGCCCTCAAGCAATTTGCGCGCGAGCGCGGCCTGCTCTACCACACACATCTCGCTGAGGGGAAGGCCGAGACGGAACGTATCCGAGCTTGGACCGGCCGCGGAGAGGCGGAGGAGCTGGCGCATCTCGGTGTCTTGGATGAGTCCACGATTCTTGCGCACTCCATCTGGCTCACGCAGGAGGAGATCACGCTGCTGGCACAGTCGCACGCCGTTGTGGCGCACTGCCCCTCGACAAATATGAAGCTGTCGGACGGTGCGCCGCCCATTGCGGAGTTGCTGGCATCCGGCGCGCGCGTCGGCTTCGGCTGCGACGGCGAGGCCTCCAGCGCAAACCGTGACCTGCTGCGCGAGGCTCGGCTCGGCAGCTACCTGCAGAAGGTCCGCACGCTTGACCCGACAGTACTCCCGGCAGGGCAGTGCTACGCCATGCTGACGGAGCAGGGGATGCGTGCGCTCGGCTATCGAGACGTCGGCCGTATTGCAGAGGGCTGGCAGGCGGATTTCTCCCTTGTGCGGACGGAGACACTGTGCACGGTGAACCGGCGTCGCATTCTGACGAATCTGCTCTATGCCGGAAGCGGCGAGCAGATCGACAGCGTCTATGTGCAGGGCAGGCCGCTTCTCCGGAACGGGCAGTTCGTGCACCATGATCTGGAGCATATCCTGCAGCGCTGTGAGGAGATCACGGCGCGCATTGAGCGCACACTGGCATAGCATATTCCCCGGCAGGCCAAAACACACCTGCCGGGGAACCAATTTTCCGGTCTGTGAAAAATAGGGCTTGATTTTTTCAGATCCTGTGCTATAATATTCGTGCTACGGAGGCTTAGCTCAGCTGGTTAGAGCGCCTGCTTCACACGCAGGAGGTCGATGGTTCGAGTCCATTAGTCTCCACCAGGATATAGAAACCCGGACGTTCCCGATTATGGGATGGTTCGGGTTTTCTGTTTTATCGATCCTCGCCAAAATCGCCGGACTCATCGATGAAAGCTCAGCTCTCTCAGATCTATATGCAGAATACCTTGTGACAGTCGGCAGGGTCTTTGTCCCTTTTTTCAGTATTTATTATTCATTCATATACGCAGAGTCCCCTCCGCACCGTTCTGATGCAGAGGGGACTCTGTTTCTCATTAGAGCAAACCGGCTCAGACGCCAGCGGCCCGCACGGTGCGCTGCGTTCTGCGGTTGAGCAGACCGCCGAGCACCATCACAAAGGCGAACACGATAAGATACCAGAAACAGCCCATGCCATGGCTGACGAGACAGGCAATGACCATGAAGACCGAGCCGCAGATGGCAAGGATCGGCAGGATATAGTGCTGCCAGACGGAGGTGCCCTTCTGCTTGCGGATCCACTGGATGAACACCGGAATATAGAGCGCATAGATCGTGATGATCGGCAGCTCCGTCGGGTCAAACAGGAAGGGGACGCTCTCGAAGATCGTGCCCGTGAAGACCGTCTTGTGGCTCCAGGTGCCGGCGAGGTTGGACAGGTAGAAGTACAGACCCCAGAAGCCGCACAGCAGCAGGCCCATGACGGCGGAGTTGTTGGGCATATTCGTGTGCTCATCGACGCGGGAGAACATATGGGTGGCCGGGCCTTTGCCGCGCGCTGCAACAGAATAGACGCCGCGGCAGCAGGCGAGCATCAGACCGTTCATCGTGCCGATGCAGGAGATGGCGATGAAGAGGTTCAGGATGTTGCCGATGACGTTGCCGAAGATGTTCGTAAAGGCAACGGTCGCGCCCTTTTCGATCAGCTCCGCGTTCGATGCACCGCCGGTCACGCCGATGTAGTACAGCAGGTAGGTGGCGATGACGATGATGCCGCCGACTGTGAGGGCTTTCGGAAGATTGCGCTTCGAATCCTTCAGCTCGGAGTTGATGGTTGTTGCAATGATCCAGCCCTCATAGGCAAAGGAGGTTGCGCAGACGGCTGCGAAGAGGATGCTGCCCTTGCTGCCCACAACGGCGAGGGGAGGGGCGACAAAGTTCTCCGTCAGCTGACCCGAGGCGAGACCGGCAATGACGCCGACGATCGCCATGACGCCGAGCGGGATGAGCTTGATGACCGTGGTGGATGCCTGGATCTTGCCTGCGAGCTTCGGAGAAAGCGCGTTGACGGCATAGGAGCAGCAGAGGTAGAACAGCATGAGCGCGATGCACTCCGGGCCGACCACAACGCCGCCCTCGTTGATGTGGATGAGCAGCGGCATATTCGGGAACATCGTCGTGAGGAACACGAGCGTATAGCGGGCGGAGAGCCATGCCAGAGCCGCCGTCAGGGACGGATAATAGATCGTGGACAGGAACCAGCCCATATAATAGCCGTATTTCGGGCCGACCGTCGCTTCGGCATAGTCCACGATGCCATTGACCTTTTCATATTTCTGGGACATACCGGCGAATGTGAGGATGCAGGCGAGCATGATTGCGCCGCCGATGAGCCATGCGATGACGCCGAGCGGCATATCACCGTTTGTGATCTGGAGGATGGTCTGTGCCTTGAAGAAAACGCCGGAACCGATGACAATGCCAACAACCATGCAAATTGCGGTGAAAAGGCCGTATTTGCGTTCCAATTTGTTATTCATGAGAATACTTCCTTCCTGAAACCTGAAATGAGTGGCGCGAATACAAAACGTACCGTCGAACAGAGGGATCAACGAACCGCCGCCTGGCGGTGGAAGGGAAACCGGTCGCAGAGAAAATGATCATCAGAGCTTCGACATTATGTGCAACGGCAATTCCTCCCTTGGTGTGCGAAATCTTTCTGGTGGCATCATATCATGAACAAAAAACGATGTCAAGAGGATATATTTTTTGGACAACTTTAACATATAATGAGAAATCATCCACAAGTTACAAGTGTTACAAATCCTTTCTGTTTTAAAATTGCAGATTTTCCGGATACAATGCGAAATTTCATTCATTCGGAGTTTTGTCCATGAGCGGCGGACGTGAAAAATTTCTCCGTTGACAAACGGTCCGTTTCATGGCATGATGATGGGGAGGCGGCGGATCAGCCGCGCGCCCGATACTGTCCGCCAGTCGCCACTGCAGCCCTGCCGCAGGTCGATGACCGGGGTATCCAGAATCACGGCGCTCTGCGCCGAATCATGGAGGTCAGTATGAATCACGAAGAATATCCCCTGAACGTTGCTACCCCGCGCTCCTTTACTTATGTCACGCGGGACATCCCCCGCGTCACCGCTGCGCAGCGCGAACGCGCCCTCAAGGCCACGCACTACAATGAATTTGCCTTCCCCGCAGGCATGCTGACGGTGGACATGCTCTCCGATTCCGGCACGACGGCCATGACCGATGTGCAGTGGTCAGCCATGTTCCTCGGCGACGAATCCTACGGCCGCAACAAGGGCTACTACGTCCTGCTGGACGCCCTGCGCGACTGCTTCGAGCGCGGCAACGATCAGAAGCACGTCATCGATCTCGTCCGCACGAACTGCAAGGACATCGACCGCATGATGGACGAGCTGTATCTGTGCGAATATGAGGGTGGCCTGTTCAACGGCGGCGCCGCGCAGATGGAGCGCCCGAACACGTTCATCCTGCCGCAGGGCCGCGCCGCAGAGGCCGTCCTGTTCGAGCTCGTGCGCAAGATCCTCGGCCAGCGCCATCCCGGCAAGGTCTTCACCATTCCCTCGAACGGCCACTTCGACACGACCGAGGGCAACATCAAGCAGATGGGCTCTATCCCGCGCAACCTCTACAACAAGGAGCTGCTCTGGGAGGTCCCGGAGGGCGGCACCTATGAAAAGAACCCGTTCAAGGGCAACATGGACACTGAAAAGCTCGAGGAGCTCATCGTAAAGCTCGGGCCGGAGAACGTTCCGCTCGTCTACACGACCATCACGAACAATACGGTCTGCGGCCAGCCCGTCTCGCTTGCCAACCTGCGCGAGAGCAGCCGCATCGCCCATAAGTACGGCATCCCGTTCATGCTCGATGCCGCGCGCTGGGCCGAGAACGCCTACTTCATCAAGGTCAATGAGGAAGGCTGCGCCGACAAGTCCATTGCGGAGATCGCAAAGGAAATGTTTGCCTGCTGCGACGGCTTCACGGCCTCGCTGAAGAAGGATGGCCACGCAAACATGGGCGGCATTCTGGCCTTCCGCGACCGCGGCCTGTTCTGGAAGAACTTCTCGGACTTCAACGAGGATGGCACGGTCAAAAACGACGTTGGCATCCAGCTCAAGGTCAAGCAGATCTCCTGCTACGGCAACGACTCCTACGGCGGCATGTCCGGCCGCGATATCATGGCGCTGGCCGCCGGTCTGTATGAGTGCCAGAACTTCGACTATCTCGACCAGCGCGTCAAGCAGTGCGAATATCTGGCGCAGGGCTTCTACAAGGCCGGTGTCAAGGGCGTCGTCCTGCCCGCAGGCGGCCATGGCGTCTACATCAACATGGACGAATTCTTCGACAACAAGCGCGCGCCGGAGAGCTTCGCGGGTCAGGGCTTCTCCATCGAGCTCATCCGCCGCTACGGCATCCGTACGGCAGAGCTTGGCAACTATTCCATGGAGTACGACCTCAAAACCCCGGAGCAGAAGGCGGAGGTCTGCAATGTCGTCCGCTTCGCCATCAACCGCAGCCAGCTGACGCAGGAGCACATGGACTATGTCATCGCCGCCGTGAAGGCGCTGTATGAGGACCGCGAGTCCATTCCGAACGTCCGCATCGTCAAGGGCCACGATCTGCCGATGCGCCATTTCCACGCCTTCCTCGAAACCTATCCGAACGAGTAATAAAAATAACGACCGCACCGGCAGCGCCGGTGCGGTTTTTATATCAAGTACATGGCGAGATGCAGCGCTCACAGGCCGTTCCACGCCTGCGGCAGACACCGCAGAGATAGGAGCGGAACAGCTGTACGTCCTTTTTCTTCATGCCGCTCTGCAGGCAGATGAATTTCAGCGATACAAAGGTCTCCGGGTGCAGCGGCACGGCCGACACGCCGTAGTAGGATGCGAACGACTCCGGCCCGAGCACGACGCCCATGCCGTCGCGCACAAGGCGCATGTTCGTCTCGATGCCGTCGGAGCGGTAAACACGGCTGAGAGAAATGCCATATTCCTGGCAGGTGCGGCGGAGCATGCGGTCTTCTGCGGAGTTTTCAAGGCCGGAGATCATGTTGCAGCCCTGCAGATCGCCGAACGACAGCCAGGGGAGGGCCGCACGGGGATCGTCCGGCGACATGAGCACGCACTGGCGCTCCTGCACAAGGTCGCAGACGAACAGGGAAGGGGCGCCCTCCTCTCCGGCGGGCAGGCGGTCGAGCGCCAGATCGATGGAGCCGTCGCGCAGACCCGCCAGCACGTCGAGCCCGGCCTCCGTGACGAACGTCACATCGATCTCGGGGTGGCTGTCAAAATAGCGCGCAATATCCTGAAACAGCCGGTTGGAGTACACACGCGCGCCCATACCGATGCGCAGCCTGCGCCCGCGCCGTCCGTCCGGCTTAACGGCGCTGCAGAGCCTCTGCCACTGCTCCGCGACCGGCCGGGCCTCCCGGCAGAACGTCTCGCCCGCTGCCGTCAGCGTCAGCCCGCGGGGCGTGCGGACGAACAGGGGATAGCCAAGCTCGCCCTCGAGCCGCTGGATCTGCTGCGACAGCGCCGATTGGGAAATAAACTGCCGCTCTGCGGCCGCCGAAATGCTGCGGCAGTCCGCGATCTCCAGCACATAGAGCACCTGCGCGATCGTCATAGGCACATTCCCCCTCCTTCATGCTATAAGCAAATCTAATATCGTTATTATATTATCGTGTTTTACAATTTTCAAGTCTTTGCATAAAATTAATTTGTACGAATTGCGTAGAAGCACTTCGCAGAAAGGTGGTAATCGCATTGGATCGAATTCTGTTCTCCGGCAACGAAGCCATTGCGCGCGGCGCCTATGAAGCCGGCGTAAAAGTCTGTTCCGCTTATCCCGGTACCCCCAGCACGGAGGTATTCGAGGCGCTGCCCCAGTATCGTAATTCGCTTTACTGTGAGTGGGCGCCGAACGAAAAGGTCGCGACGGAAGTGGCCTACGGCGCAAGCCTCGCAGGTGTGCGCAGCCTCTGTGCGATGAAGCATGTCGGTGTCAACGTTGCGGCAGACCCCATTTTCACGGCTGCCTACAACGGCGTCGGCGGCGGCTTCGTCATTGTCTCCGCAGACGATCCCAGCATGCACTCCTCCCAGAACGAGCAGGATAACCGCCACTATGCCCGCGCAGCGAAGCTGGCCATGGTCGAGCCGTCCGATTCGCAGGAATGCCTGGACTTCATGCGTGAGGCCTACCGCATTTCCGAGCAGTTCGACATTCCCGTGCTCTTCCGCACCACGACGCGCGTGGCGCACTCCAAGAGCATCGTGACATTCGGCGAGCGTGAGGAGCAGGAGGCCAAGCCCTATGCCCGCAACACGCGTAAGAACATCGCCTCCCCGGCAAACGCCTTCCTGAACCATCCGAAGCTGGAAAAGACGCTCGAGGCTCTTGAGGCCTACGGCTGCACGTCCCCGCTGAACCGGATGGAGCTGAACGGTACGAAGGTCGGCGTCATCTCTGCCTCCATTGCCTATGAATATGCGAAGGACGCCTTCCCGGCCGACACGTCCTTCCTGAAGCTCGGCCTGACGAATCCGCTGCCGATGGACCTCATCCGTTCGTTCGCAGAGAAGGTCGAGAAGCTCTACGTCATTGAAGAGCTTGATGATTTTATGGAATCCCAGATCCGCGCTGCCGGCATCGCCTGCGAGGGCAAGAACCTGACCGGCAAGCTCTATGAGCTGAATCCGCAGCTTCTGAAGGAGCGCATCTTCGGCCGGAAGGCTGAGACGGTCGACGTCGGCGTCTCCGCCGTGTCCCGTCCGCCCGCACTGTGCCCGGGCTGCCCGCACCGCGGCTTCTTCTACACGATGTCCCGGCACAAGGACTTCGTGATCTCCGGCGATATCGGCTGCTATACTCTCGGCGGTTCCGCGCCCCTGAGCGCGCTGGACAGCGTCGTGTGCATGGGCGGCGGCTTCAGCATCGGCATGGGCATGTCCAAGGCCTTCGAGCTGACCGGTCAGACGGACCGCAAGGTCTTCGGCGTCATGGGCGACTCGACGTTCTTCCACAGCGGCATGACCGGCGCGGCCGAGATCATCTACAACAAGGGCAACCTCATCCCCGTCGTGCTCGACAACTCCATCACCGGCATGACCGGCCATCAGGAGAACCCCGGCAGCGGCCGCAACCTGCAGGGCGACATCGCCGAGGCCCTGAAGATCGAGGACATCCTCGCCGCCTACGGCTACAAGAATATTTACATCGTCGATCCGCAGGATCTTGAGGCCATGGAGCAGGCCGTGCAGAACGCGCTTGCCTCCGAGGTCCCCGCTGCCATCATCACGCGACGCCCGTGCCTGCTCATCAAGCGCATCAAGCACGACATCGGCCAGTGCGTGGTGGACGAAGAAAAGTGCGTCGGCTGCAAGCGCTGCCTGAAGGTAGCCTGCCCGGCCGTCACCATCCGCGACAAGAAGGCCCACATCGATCCGAACCAGTGCGTCGGCTGCACGGTCTGCGCGCAGGTCTGCCCGAAGGGCGCCATTTCCAGAAAGGAGAACTGAGCCATGAAAGCAACAAAGAGCGCACTCCTTGTCGGCGTCGGCGGTCAGGGCGCCATCCTGACGGCCAAGGTCCTGGTCAACGGCCTGATGAAGGCGGGCTATGACGTCAAAATGTCCGAGGTGCACGGTATGAGCCAGCGCGGCGGCAGCGTCTCCACGCAGGTGCACTGGGGCGAAAAGGTCTATTCTCCCGTGATCGGCAAGGGCGCGGCGGACATCATCGTCGCATTCGAAAAGATGGAAGCTGTCCGCTATGCGGACTATCTGAAGCCTGACGGCGTTGCCGTCATCAACGATTACGAGATCGCATCTTCGAGCATTGCCGCCGGTCTGTGCGAGTATCCCGACGGCTGTCTCGAGGCCATGCAGCAGCATTTTCGCTGCCATGTACTCAAGGCGGGCGAGATCGCCGAGCAGCTCGGCAATGCCAAATGCATGAACATCGTGCTCTTCGGCTCCATGGCCAAGGCGCTCGGCATGGACGACATCGATTGGGAAGCCGTCATTGCCGAGACCGTCCCGCCGAAATTCCGCGAGCTGAACCTGCGCGCCTACCGCGCCGGGCATGATGCCGTGCAGCTTTAAGATCGGAGGAACCATGATCCACAGCTTTACCGAGCTTCGGGAAAGGGCCGGCGCAGTCCGGCCCCAGACCGTTGCCGTTGCATGCGCGCATGACGCGCACACCCTCGAGGCCGTGCTGCACGCCGCGCAGGAGGGCATTCTGAACTATCTGCTCATCGGCCACCCGGAGGAGATTCTCTCCATCGGCCGCAGCCTCGGCCACGCCATCGCGCCGGAGACCGTCATCCCCGCTGCGACGGACGAAGAGGCGGCCGCCATCGCCGTTTCTCTCGTGCGCGAAGGCCGCGCAGGCTTCCTGCAGAAGGGCCTGATGCAGACGGCGACCATTCTGAAGGCCGTCGTCAACAAGCAGACCGGCATCGGTCTCGGCCGCCCCATGTCCCATGTGGCGCTGCTGGAGCTGCCGGGCTACCCGAAGCTGCTCGGCGTGACGGACGGCGGCATGATCCCGAATCCGGATCTGGAAGGGAAGAAGGCCATTGCGCACAACGCCGTCGCCATGTTCCACGGCCTCGGCTATGAGCGCCCGCTCGTCTCTGCCGTCTGCGCGGCGGAGAACGTCAGCCCGAAGATCATCGAGACCGTCGATGCGGCGGCGTTGAAGCAGGCTGCGCTCGAGGGAACGTTCGGCTCGTGCTATGTAGAGGGCCCCATTTCGCTCGATCTGGCCCTCAGCCGCGAGTCCGCGCAGATCAAGGGCTATGAAAGCCCCGTGACCGGCGAGACGGATATTCTGCTCGTGCCCGGCATGGCGGCAGGCAACATGATGGTCAAGTCGCTCGTCCTGTTCGCCGGGGCCAGAATGGTCGGCGTCGTCACGGGTGCAAAGTGCCCCATCGCACTCAATTCCCGCAGCGCGAGCTTTGAAGAGAAGTACCATTCGCTGCTCGTCTGTGCACTGATGAGCAGCAGCCGCGAGGAGAATGCAGAATGAAGCTTTTGATCATCAATCCCGGCTCCACCAGCACGAAGCTGGCGCTCTACGACGGGGCGAAGAAGCTTCTGCAGGAGAATCTGGAGCATGATGCCGCTGCACTGCAGCAGTATCATGGCATCGGCGATCAGGTGCCGATGCGTCTGGCCGTCATCCGCGATTTCCTCGACCGCAGCGGCGTGCATCCGGAGGAGCTTGCAGCCGTTATTGGCCGCGGCGGCCTTGTCTTCGGCCTGAAGACGGGCGGCTACCTTGTGAACGAAGACCTGTGCCATGCCCTTGTGGACGACGACCTCAGCCAGCCGCACGCCTCGAACCTCGGCGGCCTGCTGGCCCGCGAGATCGCTGCGCCGCTCGGCATCCCCGCCTATATCTACGACGCTGTGACGTCGGGCGAGCTGACGGACGTTGCCAAGATCACCGGCTTTGTCGATATTGAGCGCCGCAGCTTCTGCCATGTGCTCAACAGCCGCGCCATGGCCCTGCGCTATGCGCGTGAGCACGGCAAGCACTATGAGGAGCTGAATCTCATCGTCGCGCACCTCGGCGGCGGCATCTCTGCCAGCGTGCACCGCCACGGCGAGATCATCGACTCCGTCGGCGACGACGACGGCCAGTTCTCCCCGGAGCGCTCCGGCTGCGTGCCCTCGCTCGGGCTCATCAAGCTCTGCTATTCCGGCAAATATACCTATGAGGAAATGCGGAAAAAGATCCGCGGCCGCGGCGGCATGTATGCCCACCTTGGCACGAGCGACTGCCGCGTCATCGAGCAGATGATCCGCGACGGCGACCGCCATGCCGACCTGATCTTCCAGGCGCAGGCCTATCAGATCGCCAAGGCCATCGGCCTGCTGTCCATCGTGCTCAAGGGCGACTGCGACGCCATCATCCTGACGGGCGGCGTGGCCAACTCCAAAATGCTGACGGAGCGTGTGGAGGACTACGTCAAATTCATCGCGCCGGTCTGCGTCATGCCCGGTGAAAACGAAATGGAGGCGCTGGCCCTCGGCGGCATGCGCATCCTGCAGGGCGAGGAAAATGCCCGCATCTATCATATTTTAAACGGAGTAAATGGAAAGGAGGGGCAGGGATGATCTCGGAGAGCCTTGTCCATTTGGGAGAAAAGAAGTCCGGCATCCGCGAGCTGTTCGAGTACGGCCTCCGTCAGGCAGCCGTCGTCGGAAAGGAAAATGTCTATGACTATTCGCTCGGCAATCCCTCCGTACCCGCGCCGGAGGAGGTCGCCTCCATCATCCGCGAGCTTCTGGAGGGCGACAGCCTTGCCCTGCATGGCTACACGCCCGCAGGCGGCGCGAAGGAGGCCCAGCAGGCCGTTGCCGACGACCTGACGCAGCGCAGCGGCGATACGATCCGCCCGGAGAACATCTTCTTCACCTGCGGCGCGGCCCCGGCCCTTGTCGCCGTCCTCCGCGCGCTGGCCGTAGAAGATGCCGAATTCGTCGCCATTGCCCCGTATTTCCCGGAATATCAGGTCTTTGTGTCCTACAACGGCGGCAAATTCGTCGAGGTCCCGCCCGATACGAAGAATTTCCAGGTCGATATCGCCGCTGTGGAGCGCGCGCTCACGCCGCACACGCAGGCCGTTCTGGTCAATTCTCCGAACAATCCCTCCGGTGTGATCTACAGCCGCGAGACACTCACGGCCCTCGGAGCCCTGCTCGAGCGCAAGAGCGCGGAATACGGCCACCCGATCTATATCATTGCCGACGAGCCCTATCGTGAGTTGGTCTATGACAATGCCGAAGTCCCGTATATCCCCGGCATCTACCGCGATACCGTCATCTGCTATTCTTACTCCAAGTCGCTGTCCATGCCCGGCGAGCGTATCGGCTACGTCTGCATCCCCGACAGTGTGACGGACAGCGCCAAGCTGCATGCCGCAGTCGCCGGTGCTTCCCGCGCCTTTGGGCATGTCTGCGCACCGTCTATGATGCAGCGCGTTATTGCCCGCGCAACGGGCCTGCGCCCCGACCTCGAGGCCTATGACAAGAACCGCCACACGCTCTACAACGCGCTGACGGAAATGGGCTATGAGTGCGTGAAGCCGGAGGGCGCGTTCTACATGATGGTCAAGGCCCCGGGCGGTGATGCCCACGCCTTCTCCGAGCGCGCCAAAAAAGAAAATCTGCTGCTTGTCCCGGCGGACAGCTTCGGCTGCCCCGGCTTCTTCCGCATCAGCACCTGCGTCGATCCCGCCATGATCCAGCGGAGCCTTCCCGCATTCCGGCGCGTCCTGCAGGACTAAGGCGGGATGCCCATCTCGATACTGCACCCTCAGCGGCATGGTCCTCGCCGGGCCATGCCGCTGCGGCGGGTGATCGAACGCGAAAGGACACCCTGACGGTTTCCTTTCACACTTTTCTTCCCTTCGAAACTATTGACTTGGCATTCTTGGATAGCCTGAGCGGCATGGTCCTCATCGGGCCATGCCGCTATTTCTGATTCCGTATTCCGTATCTTTTCCAATTTTTTGTCGAATTCCTTCCCGCATTTTCTTGACACGATCCGGAAATCATGATAGTATTAACAAGTATGGAAAGCAGTAAGCCTTGCGCGCTGCGCAAGGGGGTTTCAGCAGTCTTTCCACATGGCGGCAACGCCTTATTGATGGAGTTAAAAGCTCAAATTTTATAAGTTGGTAACTTTATAACCGGTGCGAAAGCACATCAACTTGTGAAACGGTCAATAAGAGTAGTAAAAGTAATCTTTGCTATATAGACTCTGAAACCTGTCATTTTTGTCCTGCTGCGGCGGCGCGAGATCGCGTCCGCCGGGAATGCGCTATGCGGCAAGTGAGGGGTTCACTTGCCGTTTTTTGATCTTTCCGGGGAAATGGGGGAGCTTCCATGGAAAATAAGCTGAAGCTGTATGGGTTCAATAACCTGACAAAGGCGCTGAGCTTTAACATTTACGACGTCTGCTATGCCAAGACCGAGCGCGAGCAGCAGAAGTATATTGCCTATATCGATGAGCAGTATAACTCTGACCGTCTCGTGAAGATCCTGACGAACGTCTCGCAGATGATCGGCGCAGAGGTCCTGAACATCTCCAAGCAGGATTATGATCCGCAGGGCGCTTCCGTCACGCTGCTTCTGGCCGAGGATGCCGCCATCAAGCGCGCGGATAGCCGTCTCGTGCTCGGTCACCTCGATAAAAGCCATGTTACAGCGCACACTTACCCGGAATACCACCCCGAGACCTGCATCGCCACGTTCCGCGTGGACATCGACGTGGAGACCTGCGGGGAGATCACGCCGCTTTCTACTCTGGATTATCTAATCGGCAGCTTCGATTCCGACATCATCACGCTGGATTACCGCGTGCGTGGCTTTACGCGTGACGTGTCTGGGAAAAAGCTGTTTATCGACCATGACATCACGTCGATCCAGGACTATATCGACGCCAAAATTCTGGCACGTTACGATGCCATCGACATCAACGTCTATCAGGCGAACCTCTTCCACACGAACATGCTCATCAAAGAGCTGGATCTGCAGAACTACCTGTTCAACGTGGATGCCAACGAGCTTCCGCCTCAGACCCGGCTGGACATCAGCTCCAGTCTGCGGCGCGAAATGATCGAGATCTTCAGCGGAAGGAACATCTATTGATATGGAAAACCAGCTTTCTCAGGCACGCGCGCCGATCTTCGAGGCTTTGCGTGCCTTTTCCAAAGAGCGCGTCGTTCCGTTCGATGTGCCGGGCCACAAGCACGGGAAGGGGAATCCGGAGCTGACGGAGTTCCTCGGGCAGGCCACAATGGATGCCGACGTCAACTCCATGAAGCCACTCGACAACCTCTGCCACCCGGTGTCCGTCATCCACGACGCCGAGGTGCTGGCAGCGCAAGCCTTCGGTGCAGCACATGCTTTCTTCATGGTCAGCGGAACGACCGGCTCCGTGCAGGCCATGATCCTGAGCGTGTGCAAAAGGGGCGACAAGATCATTATGCCGCGCAATGTGCACCGCAGTGCCATCAATGCGCTCGTGCTGTGCGGTGCCGTGCCGGTCTATGTTAATCCGGGCGTCGATCCGCAGCTCGGCATCGCGCTGGGCATGTCGCTTGCCGACGTGGAGCGCGCCATCGAGGCCAATCCGGACGCGAAGGCTGTTCTCGTGAACAATCCGACGTATTACGGCGTCTGCTCTGATCTGCGCAGCATCGTGAGGCTGGCCCACGCACACGGTATGCGCGTGCTGGCAGACGAGGCCCACGGCACGCATTTTTCGTTCTCGGACGCGCTGCCCGTTTCCGCCATGGCGGCGGGGGCGGATATGGCGGCCGTCAGCATGCACAAGTCCGGCGGCAGCCTGACGCAGAGCTCCATGCTGCTCATCGGTCCTGCCATGAGCGAGGGCTATGTCCGCGCCGTGATCAACCTGACACAGACGACAAGCGCATCGTACCTACTGCTGGCAAGCCTGGACATTTCGCGCCGGAATCTGGCCCTGCGCGGGCAGGAGACCATGGCGCGCGTCGCTGCGCTGGCGGAGTATGCCCGCGCGGAGATCAACGCCATCGGCGATTACGATGCGTTCTCCAAAGAGCGCATCAACGGAACGAGCTTTTTCGACTTCGACATCACGAAGCTGTCCGTCCACACGCTCGGGCTCGGCCTAGCCGGGATCGAGGTCTATGATCTGCTGCGCGACGAGTATGGCATCCAGATCGAATTCGGCGACATCGGCAACATTCTGGCCTATGTGTCCGTCGGCGACCGCGAGCGCGAGATCGAGCGCCTCGTCAGCGCCATGGCCGATCTGCGCCGTCGCTTCAAGCGTACCGGTACGGCCGGTATGCTGACGCAGGAATACATTCCGCCGCAGGTCGTGCTTTCCCCGCAGGACGCGTTCTACGGCCGGAAGGTCCGTCTGCCGCTGGAGCAATGCGAGGGCCGCGTCTGCGGCGAGTTCGTCATGTGCTATCCGCCCGGCATCCCCATCCTTGCGCCGGGCGAGCGCATCACGCGCGACGTACTGGACTATATCACCTATGCCAAGGCCAAGGGCTGCAACCTGACCGGCCCGGAGGACCTGCACACCGAATACCTGAACGTGCTGACAAAGGAGTGAGACAATGGAGCTTTGGTTTACGGAGCGGCATACGCCGTATGTGAATTTTTCCATCAAGGTCGAGCGCCAGCTCTATACGGCGCAGAGCGAATTCCAGCGGATCGACGTGTTCGAGTCGCGGGAATTCGGCCGCTTCCTGACGCTTGACGGCTATATGATGCTGACGGAGAAGGACGAGTTCATCTATCATGAGATGATCACGCACATCCCCATGGCCGTCCACCCGAATCCCGAGAATATCCTCGTCATCGGCGCGGGTGACGGCGGCGTCGTGCGCGAGCTGACGCGCTATCAGTCGCCGAAGTGCATCGACCTCGTCGAGATCGACGAGCTGGTCATCGAGGTCTGCCGTAAGTATCTGCCGAAGACGGCCTGCCGTCTCGACGACCCGCGCGTTCATATCCATATTGCAGACGGACTGAAATTCATCCGCTCCTGCGAGAACAAATACGACCTCATCATCGTGGACTCCACGGACCCGTTTGGCCCCGGTGAGGGCCTGTTCACAAAGGAATTCTACGGCAGCTGCTATAATGCCCTGCGCGAGGACGGCATCATGGTCAATCAGCACGAAAGCCCGTTCTATGCCGCCGATGCGGCTGCCATGCAGCGTGCGCACAAGCGCATCGTGGAATGCTTCCCCATCAGCCGCGTCTATCAGGCGCATATCCCGACGTATCCGTCCGGCCATTGGCTGTTCGGCTTTGCCTCGAAGAAATACCATCCCGTCACGGACTTCAATCCGACGGCCTGGACGCTTCTTGGCCTTTCTACCCGCTATTACAATGCGAAGCTGCACCGCAGCGCCTTCTCCCTGCCGACGTATGTCGAGGAGCTGCTGCGCGATGTGGAGCCGCAATAAGGAGAGATCATTATGGCAAAATTACTGGTCATTGGCTGCGGCGGCGTTGCACAGGTCGCCATTCAGAAGTGCTGTCAGAATGACGGCCTGTTTACGGAGCTCGTGCTCGTCAGCCGCACAAAGGCGAAGTGCGACGCCCTCAAGGAAAAGCTCGCCGGGAAGACGAAGACCGTCATCTCCACGGCCGAGGTCGACGCCGATAACGTCGCCGCGCTGTGTGTGCTCATCCGCGACGTCCGCCCGGATGCCGTGCTGAATCTTGCCCTGCCGTATCAGGACCTTTCCGTGATGGAGGCCTGCCTCGAGTGCGGCGTGGACTATATCGACACCGCGAACTACGAGCCGGAGAACACCGACGATCCCGCATGGCGCGAGATCTACGAAAAGCGCTGCAAGGAGCTGGGCTTCTCCGCCTACTTTGACTATTCGTGGCAGTGGGCCTATGACGAGCGCTTCCGCAAGGCCGGTCTGACGGGCCTGCTCGGCACCGGCTTTGACCCGGGCGTCACGTCCGTGTTCGTCGCCTATGCCAAGAAGCACTATTTTGACGAGATCCACACCATCGACATCCTCGACTGCAACGGCGGCGACCACGGCTATCCCTTCGCCACGAACTTCAACCCGGAGGTCAACCTCCGCGAGGTCTCTGCGCCCGGCTCCTACTGGGAGGACGGCCATTGGATCGAGATTCCCGCCATGTCCATCCACCGCGAGTATGATTTCCCGCAGGTCGGCAGGAAGGACATGTACCTGCTGCACCACGAGGAGATCGAGGCGCTGGCCCGCAATCTGCCGGAGGTCAAGCGCATCCGCTTCTTCATGACATTCGGTCAGAGCTATCTGACGCATATGAAGTGCCTTGAGAACGTCGGCATGCTCTCGACGACGCCGGTCGAATTCAACGGCCAGCAGATCGTTCCCATCCAATTCCTCAAGACGCTGCTGCCGGACCCGGCCTCGCTCGGCCCGCGCACCGTCGGCAAGACGAACATCGGCTGTATTATCACCGGCGTCAAGGATGGCAAGGAGAAGACCATCTATATCTACAATGTCTGCGACCATCAGGAGTGCTATAAGGAGCTCGGCTGCCAGGCTGTTGCCTATACGACGGGCGTTCCGGCCATGATCGGCGCTGCCATGGTGCTCTCCGGGCAGTGGAGCAAGAAGGGCGTCTACACGACCGACGAGTTCGACCCCGATCCCTATATGCAGATGCTGAATGAATACGGCCTGCCCTGGGTCGTGGAGGAGAACCCCGAGACCGTCGCATGAACACGTCGTATTACCTGATCGACGAGGCCGCTCTGCGCCGGAACCTTGAAATTCTCCGCGGCGTGCGCGAGCGCACAGGCTGCAAAATTTTGCTGGCGCAGAAGGCGTTCTCCATGTTCGCCGTCTATCCGATCATCGCGGAATACCTCGACGGCGCGACGGCCAGCGGCCTTTTTGAGGCCCGGCTGGCGGCCGAGGAGCTGCAGGGTGAAAACCATGTGTTCTCCGCCGCCTACCGCGCCGAGGATATCCCGGAGCTGGCCCGCCTGTGCGACCATGTCGTGTTCAACTCCTGCGCCCAACTTCGCGCCTACGCGCCGCAGGTCCTCGCTGCCGGGAAGCAAGCCGGCCTGCGCATCAATCCCGAGTGCTCTACACAGGAGGGCCACGCGATCTATGACCCCTGCGGCGAGAAGTCCCGCCTCGGCGTTACCCGGGCGCAGTTCGACCCCGAGGTGCTGCCGCTGCTCAGCGGCCTGCACTTCCACACGCTCTGCGAGCAGGATTCCGATGCGCTGGAGACGACGCTGGACGCCGTCGAGGCACGCTTCGGCGAGTTTTTCCCCGGACTGCGCTGGCTGAACTTCGGCGGCGGGCACCACATCACCCGGCCGGGCTATGACATTCCGCGGCTCGAGCGCTGCATCGACCGCATCCAGCAGCGCTATGGGCTGCAGGTCTATCTGGAGCCGGGCGAGGCCGTCGCGCTGAACGCGGGCATCCTGCGCTGCACCGTGCTCGATATCGTCGAAAACGGCGGAAAGATCGCCATTCTGGATACGTCCGCCGCCTGCCATATGCCGGATGTGCTGGAGATGCCATACCGCCCGCCGCTGCGCGGCAGCGGCCTGCCGGGGGAAAAGGCCTATTCCTACCGCCTCGGCGGGCCGACGTGTCTGGCAGGGGACATCATCGGGGATTATTCCTTTGACCGTCCGCTGGCCGTCGGCGATGTGCTGGAATTCGGCGACATGGCCATTTATTCCATGGTGAAGAACAACACATTCAACGGCATGCCGCTCCCGTCCATCGCGCTTCGCACTTTGGACGGCACGGAGCGCTGCATCCGCAGCTTCGGCTACGAGGATTTCAAGCAGCGCCTGTCATAAATTTTCCGCACCCGCATAGAGTCGAATGGGGGTGTTCGGAATGAAGAACTGGATCAAAACCGCCGGGCTCTATGCGCTGGTCTGCGCGGCGGCGCTGCTGTCTGCGATGGCGCTCTCCCGTGTGGGGAGCGCCGTTGCCGTATTTTCCCGGGAAACCGGGACGACCGTCGTTGTGGATGCCGGGCACGGTGGAGAAGACGGCGGGACATTGTCGTGCACCGGCGTGCGGGAAAGCGGCCTCAATCTGGAGATCGCGCTGCGCGTGAACGACCTGTTTGCCCTCCTCGGGCAGAGGACGCGTATGCTGCGCACACAGGATGTATCGCTGCACGACACGGAAGCTGCGACGATCGCGGCGCGCAAGGCGTCCGATATCCGGGCGCGCGTCCGCCTGACGGAGGAAACGTCGAAGGCCGTGCTCCTGAGCATCCATCAGAATCATTTTCCGGAGTCAAAATACCGCGGCGCGCAGGTGTTTTATGCCGCCGCAGACGGCAGCCGCGCACTGGCGGAACGGCTGCAGACCTTACTTGGCACGCAGCTTGATCCGGACAATCACCGGGCCTGCAAAAAAGCGGGGGAGATCTACCTTCTGAAGCATGTGAGCTGCCCCGCCGTGCTCGTGGAGTGCGGTTTCCTGTCCAACCCGGCGGAGGAGGCCCTGCTGCGCACGCCGGAATATCAGAAGAAGCTTGCGGCAGTTCTGTGCTGCGGCATGCTGGAATTTCTGGAGGAACCCTATGAAAGCTGCTAAGACCGTTTTTCTCTGCTCGAACTGCGGCAACGAGACGCCGCGGTGGCAGGGCCGCTGCCCGTCCTGCGGGCAGTGGAACACGCTGGAGGAATATACCCCGCCGCAGGCCGCCGCGCCGTCCCGCAGCAGTCTCACTGGCCGAACGTCCGCCGCGCGCGGTGTCGGCGTGCAGCCGAAGCGCCTGAACGAGGTGACGAGCGGGGAGGAGCTGCGCTTCGGGACCGGCCTGTCCGAGCTGGACCGGGTGCTGGGCGGCGGCGCGGTGCGCGGGTCGCTCGTGCTCGTGAGCGGCGCACCGGGCATCGGCAAATCCACGCTGCTGCTGCAGATCTGTGCGCAGATCTGCCGGGAGCAGACGATCCTCTATGTCTCCGGCGAGGAGAGCGAGAACCAGCTCAAGCTCCGTGCCGAGCGCCTCGGCGTGCAGTCCGACGCGCTGTGGCTGCTGTGCGAGACGAGTCTGGATGAGATCCTGGCTGCGGCGGAGCGCATGCAGCCCGGCCTTCTCATCGTGGACTCCATCCAGACGCTCTACACGGAGGACAAGACGTCCTCGCCCGGCAGCATCGCGCAGGTCCGCGACTGCACGATGCGCCTGATGCAGTATTCCAAGCGCTGCGGCGTGACGGTGTTCGTCGTCGGCCACATCAACAAGGAGGGCGCGATCGCCGGGCCGAAGGTGCTCGAGCACATGGTCGACTGCGTTCTGTATTTCGAGGGCGAGGAGCACACGACCTACCGCCTGCTGCGCGCGGCGAAGAACCGCTTCGGCTCCACAAACGAGATCGGCGTGTTTGAAATGGACGACCGCGGCCTGCGCGAGGTCCCGAATCCCTCGGAGCTGCTGCTGGCCGGGCGGCCGCTCGGCACGCCGGGCACCTGCGTCGCCTGCGTGATGGAGGGCACGCGCCCGGTCCTTGCCGAGGTGCAGGCGCTCGTATGTCAGACGACCTACAACATGCCGCGCCGCACGAGCAACGGCTATGACTATAACCGCGCCGCCATGCTGCTGGCCGTGCTGGAAAAGCGCGGCGGCCTGCGGTTCGGCTCGGCGGACGTCTACCTGAATGTCATCGGCGGACTGCGGCTGGACGAGCCTGCGGCCGATCTGGCCATCGCCATCGCCGTCGCCTCCGCCGCGCTGGACAAGCCTGCGCCCGATACGCTCGCCGCCATCGGCGAGGTCGGCCTGACCGGTGAGATCCGTGCCGTCAACCAGCTCAATCAGCGCCTGTCCGAGCTGCACCGGCTCGGCTTCACGCGCTGCCTCATCCCACGCAGCGGCACGCAGAGCCTGCACGCGCCGGAGGGGCTGGAGCTGCTGCGGGTGCGCAATATCCGCGAGGCCATGGCTGTCGCGCTCTGAGCAGAGTCGAATATGCCTGCATTCGCTCCGGCGGGTCCGTCCTGCCGGAGCGATATTTTTGGGCAAAAACGCCGGGATATGCGCCGGGGCAGCCGGGAAACCGTCAAAATAACAGTAGATTTTTTCTGAGAATTATTGTATGATATTGCTTTGGAAAGAATACTGACGGGAGGGGAATCATATGCCCGGGATCAAATATATCACCCGCGTGCTGCGCGGCGTCCGCTTTGAAAAGCTGAACTACGTCATGGGCGTTGTCAAGCAGAAGAGCGGCCACAGCAAGGTGCGCACATTCTGCGACATTCTCTGGTGCGCGGCGCGCTACGGCGCAGGGTACTATGACTATGTGATGTTCGGCTTCTACGACATGAACGGCAAGCAGCGCGACACCTATCTGACGCGCGTGCGCAACAAAAAGGTCTGCGAGCTGATGAATCAGCCCGGCTATGGTGATGAGTTCGATGATAAGCTCCGCTTCAATGTCCGCTTTGCCGATTTCCTCGGCCGCCGGACGCTGAATGCCGCCGCGGCAACGCCGGACGAGCTGTCCGCATTCCTGCAGGGGCTCGACTGCTTCTTCGCCAAGCCGAGCCGCGGCACCTGCGGCAACGGCATCGAAAAGCTCCGCACGGCGGACTGGCCGGATGCGGAGAAGCTGCTGGCTTATCTGAAGGAAAAGGGCCTCGACGTGCTGGAGGAGCCGCTTGCGCAGCATCCGGATATGGCGAAGCTGCACCCGCAATCCGTCAACACCATGCGCATCGTCACGGACCGTGTCGGCGACACCGTACACATTGCCTATATCGTGCTGAAGATCGGCAGGGGAGACGGCTTCTGCGACAACTCCGGGCAGGGCGGCGTCATCTGTCGCGTGGACGAGAAGACCGGTAAGATCTGCTCCGTCGCAACGGACGATTATTTCAACGTCTACGAGACGCATCCGGACACCGGCATTCGCTTCGAGGGCTATCAGCTCCCGATGGTGCAGGAGGCCGTGGCTTTTGCCAGGAAGGCCGCGCTCGTTGTGCCGCAGATCTGCCACGTCGGCTGGGATGTTGCCGTCACGCCGGACGGCCCCGTGCTCATCGAGGGCAACGATTACCCCGGAACGGATCTGTGCCAGCTTGCGCCGCACTATCCGGAGAAGCAGGGCCTCTGGCCGTATTACAAGGAAATTCTGAATATCAAATAAATAGGGAGCATTCGTCATGGAACAAGAGCTGCACCCCAATGCGGGGAAAAACGACATCATTGAGGTCGACGGCGTGCGCTATCAGCGCCTGCCCATCAAGACCCACCTGATCACGGATAAGGACAACATCCTCGACGTGGCCGAGAAGTACGGCAAGCCCGTGCTGTCCAAGCCCGGCGACGTGCTGTTCATCTCGGAAAAGTGCGTGGCCTGCACGCAGCGCCGCGCCATTCCGCTTGCGGACATCAAGCCGCGCAAGCTGGCCTATAAGCTCAGCGCCCATGTCACCAAGACGCCGCACGGCATCGGCCTCGGCATGCCCGAGACGATGGAAATGGCCCTGCGCGAGGTCGGCTCGCTGCGCATCCTGTTTGCGGCCGCCATCTCTGTCATCGGCAAGAAGATCTTCCGCAAGAAGGGCTGGTTCTACGCCGTGGCCGGTTACCGCGCCCGCTCCATCGACGGCCCGTGCCACAACACGATCCCGCCGTACAACCACTATGTCGTCCTCGGTCCGCTGAAGCCGGATCAGGTCGCAAAGGACATTGCTGCGCGCGTCGGCTATGACGTCGCCATCGTCGATATCAACGACCTCGAGGGCCAGATCCTCGGCGCTTCCTCCAAGGCCGTGAACAAGAAGCTCTATGCCCGCATTCTGAAGGACAATCCGCTCGGTCAGGATGACCAGCAGACCCCGATGGGCATCATCCGCCGCGTGGACTGATCTCCCGCCTGCACGAAAAACAGCTCCGGCACATAGACTGTGTCGGAGCTGAAATTATGCGTGCGGAGGGGATCGGAATGGACTTTTCCCGGGAAAGGGCGCAGGCCTATGCGCACCGCTGGGCCTTTGGGCGGAATCCGGAGTATCTCGCCTTTGACCGGCTCGGCGGAGATTGCACGAGCTTCGTTTCGCAGTGCCTGCTGGCAGGCGGCGCGTCGGAGGACCCGACGCCGCTGTGGGGCTGGTATTACCGCTCCGGGAACGACAAGGCGCCTGCCTGGAGCGGCGTCGAGCCGTTCTGGCGCTTTTTCACGCGCCCGGACCGTGAAGACGGCCTGCGCGGCGTAGAATGCGGCCCGGAAGATCTGCAGCCGGGCGACATCATTCAGCTCAGCTTCGACGGGCGGCGTTATGCGCACTGCCTGCTCGTTGTGGGAACGGGGCGGCAAATTCTCGTCTGCGCCCACGATGAGGACAGCGATTTCCGCCCATTATCCACCTACGAGCGGCAGAAGACCCGCTTCCTTCACTGGATGCTGCCGTCCAGCAGCGCCTTGCCGAGCGCCTCCGGTGAGTGATAGATCGTCTGCGCCCCGGCTGCGCGCAGCTCGGCCTCCGTGCGGAAGCCCCAGCCGACCGTGGCGCAGGGGAGACCGGAATTCCTCGCAGTCTGCAGATCGACCTCGGAGTCGCCGAGATAGATCGCATCGTCCGCCGTGCTGCCGAGCCGCTGCAGTGCCGCGAGGACCATATCCGGCGCAGGCTTTTTGGAACAGGCAGGAGATTCGCCGACCGCAACGTCGATGATGCCGTCAAAATACAGCGTGCGGATGAGCTGCACGGCCGGATCGGCCTTGTTTGAGACGATGGCCATGCGGAAGCCCGCCTGCTGCAGGCGCTGCAGCAGCTCCGGAATGCCGGGATAGGGGACGGTCTTGTTGTGATAGTTTTCGCAGTAGTGCGCCTTCATGCACGCCAGCGCGCGCTCGATCTCGGCCTCGGAGCTGCCCTGCGGTACGGCGCGGGTCAGCAGCATTTTCAGACCATTTCCGACAAACCGCCGGACCTCCTCCAGCGAGCGCTTCGGATAGCCATAGGTCCGCAGCGCAAAATTCGTGCTGTCTCGCAGGTCCTCCAGCGTGTTCAGCAGCGTGCCGTCGAGGTCAAATAACAGGGTCTTTCTCATGATGTGTCTCCTTTGGAGCCGGACGCGAGAGGGGATTGGCCTCTGCAGCGATCTTCAGCTCGGTATTTTCGATGTGGGTGTAAATCTCCGTCGTGTTCAGGTGCTCATGACCGAGCACCTCCTGCACCGTTCTGAGGTCCACGCCGTTTGCGACCATCAGCGTGGCGGCGGTGTGGCGCAGCTTGTGCGCGGAGTATTGCTCCGGGTCCAGCCCGGCCGCCAGCATGTGCTTTTTGACCAGACGGTGCACGGCCGTCACGCTCAGGCGCTTGTGGTCACGGGAGCCGAACAGCGCCCGATCGTCATCCAGAACGATTTTGTTGCGTTCGGGAAGGTAGGTGTCCAGCGCCTCACGCGTCGTTTCGCCGAAATAGACGAAACGCTCCTTGTTTCCTTTGCCTGTTACGCGAATTCGATCGTTGTATACGTCATTTCGATTCAGACCGACCAGCTCCGCGCGGCGGATGCCGCAGTTCAGAAACAGCAGCAGGATCGCATAGTCGCGTGCCCGGTTCGGCCCGTCGACCGCAGCGAGCAGGCGGCGGCTTTCCTCGAGCGTCAGATACTTCGGCAGGGCGCGGCGCATACGCGGGTACTCGATGTCCTGCGCGGGATTCTCGTCAAGCAGCTTCGTGCGGGTGGTCAGATATTTGAAAAACGACTTGATGGCCGAAAGCTTCCGCGCGCGTGCCGACGCACCGAGGCCGGAGCCGTCCTGCGTCCTGCGTTCGCGAGCCAGATAGCTCAGGAAGTCGAAGATATCGTTCGTTGTCACGCTTCGCAGAAATTCGACATCGACGTGCCGGACGGAGATCGTCTCCAGATCGGTGTCGATCGGCATTTCGCTGCGCATGAGCACAAGGAACCGCAGGAACATCCGCAGGTCCAGATGATATTCGTCGATGGTCTTGGGCGACTGGCCCTTGATGGTCTCGTGGTACGCCAGAAATTGCCGCAGGATCTCCGGAGTATCCGGATCGATCATAATAACACCTCCAAACAGGCGCCGGGACCGGAAAACCGGCATCCGGCTTTGTACGCCTCTATTATAGCACATCTCTATTCTAAACGCAACAAAATTTTTATTTTGTTGCGTTCGTTCATTTCAACTGTTCGCGAGAATTCGGGACAGCATTCCGGCCGCCTCCGGTTGCTGCCGCTCTCCCTTCCGGCTGCGGGATCGTGCCCGCTGCGGCGTGAGCCTGAGCAATTCCGGAATCCGTTCGACCGGCTATCCGCAAGCTCGCAGGCCTCTCCATGAGCGCCCGATTTGTGCTTGGGGCTTGACGCCCGAACCGCGCTCTGGTATACTATAGTTGCAGACAATCGCATGGTTCCCGAGGAATTGGACCTCGGGTTCCCAGCGCGGTCTGACGGGAGGTCTTCGGAATGCGAATACTGATTTGCGCCATTCGGGTTGCAGGTATTCCGCTTATAGCCGGAGGCCTCCTTCTTTTGCATCGCAGATGCCCCGGCGATGGCCGGACCGGTATCTGCGTTCTTTTTATGTATTATATGCAGGAATTATATTCAATTTCAAGTTTTGATTTGGCGGGAAATGGTAAAAAATCCCCGGATTCCCCTGCCGATTTCTTTCGTTTCTCCGTTTCAAGGTCTTGACGCCCGCTGCAGGTTCTGATATATTTTTGTCAAACCGGTATCTTGTGAGTGACTTTAGCTCCTCGTTGTGGTATACTGTGTCTGTGTAGGACTTGAGGTCCA
>NZ_JBBMFF010000164.1:0-882 GCF_040096185.1 Faecousia intestinalis
AGACGCAATTGGTGCATACCATTTTATCGGCAGCTGGTTCGCATCGGCAGTGCCTTCCCGAGATTGCCACGGCCCCGCTGGGGCCTCGCAATGACAAATCGAGAGTGTTTACCGTTTTGACGATAGCCTGTACGAATCGCAAGCGCTACGCCGGGTCCGGCTGTCCGCTCCCCTACAGGGTGCATGCGCTTAACAGGAGTATCAGGAGATCTTCCGCCGTTACTCGCCGACAGTTTCCGTGGGCAGCGGCGCGATCCGCGCCGTCTCCGTTTTGCCGACCACGGCCGAACCGAAGTACGCCTTGCCCCAAATCACCTCGACACTGCTTTGGCCCTGTGTACCTTCGACCGTAAAGAACGCACTGCTCGGTACGCGGAACATATCGATATCTATGCAGTTGTCGTAGCCGAGGCCACCATAGGAGGACTCATAGCGCTCCATCGTGCCAAAAACAGCCCCGTCATCGCGATAGGTGAGCGATTCTCCCTCTGCATTCGTCACGGTACAGCTGCTTCCATGCCGGAATACGATCCAGCACTCCAGCTCCGCAACGTCAGGTGAGGCCCGGCAGCTCATCAGCAGGATGGCGGCCAGAGCGAGCGCGCCAAATAGGGAAATGCGTTTGAGGATAATTTTCATAGATAAACCGCCTGCTTTATCGTATTATCGCATCCGCAGCTGGGAGTACACAGAAATCCGCTGCTGCCCAAGGTGGTCAATGAGCGCCTTGGGCAGAGCAATTCAATCGCGCGGGAGCACTGGTGCACCTCGGCACTGCTTGATGTGTCATTGCGAGGAGCGAAGCGACGTGGCAATCTCGCAGGGCATGGTCGGATAACAGGGTACTCCCGTCAAAAACGTAACTGCCTTCCCGAGATTGCC
>NZ_JBBMFF010000165.1:0-9663 GCF_040096185.1 Faecousia intestinalis
CAGGAATCGCAATGCTGGTCAGGCCGCTGCAGCCGGAGAATGCGTATTCCCCGATGGATGTTACGGAGTCAGGAATCATAATGCTGGTCAGGCCGCTGCAGTCACAGAATGCGGATTCCCCGATGGATGTTACGGAGTCAGGAATCGCAATGCTGGTCAGACTTCTGCAGTCGGAAAATGCGGATTCCCCGATGGATGTTACGGAGTCAGGAATCGCAATGCTGGTCAGACTTCTGCAGTCGTAGAATGCGTATTCCCCGATGGCAATGACAGCGTTGGGAATCACTACATTCCCTCCGGGGCCGGTATAACTTGTGAGAATGCCATTTTCAATTTTAAAATCGTTCATATTCAGTCGCTCCTATTATTTTCTTCACTATTTCTTCACGAGAAAGCGGTTTTTTCTTGCTCACAATAAACCTTGGATGGTAGGTCCAAAAGGTCGGAATTTCAGTGTGGACAATATTCGTTATATCAACGCAGACGTTGTCTATTGTTGGCTTATATTCCGCAAGAGTATTTTCTCTCAAGCCCAATGCTTTTTCCATGGTTACTACATAACCTGGTCCTGTAATAAAAACAATTGCATTTGGCTTTAATACTTCAATTTCCTTTTGCAATAGAGTTTTATTTGAATGTGGCAGCTTTTGATTTAATGCTATTTCGATTTCTTCTGTTAAGCTTTTGGTTTTGCCATCAATATTCCGTTGCGCTTTATCTACATTATTCCAGCAGGGCACAATCCCATGGTTACTAAATAATTTGAAAAAGCTCCAAAAAGGAGAGCTATTTCTCCTACCAAATCTCTCTTTATACACTGCATCTGTATCGTATCTTAACTGGTAGCATAAATAGTCAACCGTCCATTGGCGGCTATCTTTAAGGGTCCAATCTGGTTTGTAGATGCCCCAGCCACGAGTTTCTTGGCCGATTATCATAATCCTCTTATTGGAATTTACATATTGCTCCGGAACGCCAGTAAAGAAAGGGTATGTTATGTTTGCGTTAGGATTCTCTTTTATATATGGCTCAAAGATCGTATCAAACCATTCTTTTTGAAATTTGTATAGTTCTTCATTCATGATAACGATATTTTCCCTTTCCTTTCTGCTTTTCACTTTAGAATCATTTGAGAATCACAAATTGGTTCCCAATTTTCAAAATTGCAGGAATAATTTATAAATTATAATGATCCGCCGCTGCTTTGATATCCTCTTTTACCTGCTGTACCAAGCTCTCCGGGGACAGGACCCTTGCGTGCAGTGCATATTGCAGGGCCCAGCGGCGCATGGCTGCGAGATTCACCCTTGTGCGAACGCTGACTTCCTCCTCCGTTTCGTCAAAGAAGGTGATTTCTCCGCCAAACCAGTCCATAATGTCATTGAGCAAATACCTTTTTGCGCGGAAGGTGACAACTCCACTTTCCCCTGTGAACATATATAAATGCTCTGCCATATGCTTGGGCAGATCAAAGCCATGCTCCAGGCCCTTTACCTGGCTGGTTGGCTTTGCGGGCGTATCCAACAGGCGGATATCCGTAATCCGGTCCATACGGTAGTTGGCAAGGTTATCGTATTTATCATAATTCCCGATCAAGTAATACCGGCCGTTGGTTGCTGCGATCTGATAGGGATTGACGATGTATTCCTGATCTCGTTTAGGATGCAGCCTCTTGTCGGTGCCGTACGTATTGTAGATAAAGGCCACCTGCCTGCCCGCAGCGATCGCTTCATCAATGATCTCAATAGTATAAAACAGCTGCGGATTACTCGGCGCCGTTTCCTCCATAGTGGAGATAAACCGCACTCTGGATTTGAAGTACCGATTGGAAAGCCCTGCCAGCTTTTCAACTAGCTCCCTACACTGACTGTAGGGAATATGCTTTGAAAACAGCAGACTGTCAATCAGCAATCGCAGCTCCGCATCTGTAAAATCCCGTTCCAGATAGAAATCAGAGAGCATATAGCTTGTTTCTGCCTGCCCTTGCTTGTTGATATAAGTACGTGCAATATCATCTCTGCATTCAACGGGATAACCTGCTGCCATCAGATTTGTCAGATTTCGGGCAATCGTTTTGCGGTCAGCAGCCATATCATAGTCGGTCCAGAGAATATCTGCGATCTGCTTTTGGGTCAGCCTATGTTCCTCGTCGGTATATCGCTTCAGAATGTCCAGAATGTTCATAATGAGCATTTTCTTTGCCGGTGCGGTTTGTGGCATTGCAATCACCTCATGCTTATTGTACTTCGTTTAACCCTATATTACAAGGCTGGATGTGGTATTTTTGCCACCTCCAGCCAAACAATTCTAATTGCTTTTATATGAGGATTTGTTTTGGCCCTGAATAAGGAGTTCGATAAGCCTATTGCTCGCCGGATCATATTTGATTTTACGATATCCATATGTTCCATCCGGATTTTTGATCACTGTAATATACAGTCTATCTTTGCATTTGCCATTCCCGTGCACCGTTACGATTTTATCCAAGAACTTTAGCATTCTTTCTTCCGGCAAATCCGCAGCAGTCGGCCGATAGCCCTCCATTTCCATTCTTCTTTTGGAAAGAGATCCGGTCAAGACAATCGGGATTCGGCTGTCCTTGGCAATGGACCAAAGCTTTTCGGTAATTTTTTGCAATTCCTCACTACGATTTGTACAGGGTTCCTGCATTGTGAGAAAGCTGAGATTATCGATTAAAATAAAGTCAGGATAATCCTGCACTCTCAATGCCTTCATTTTATTACAGATTTCTTCTACGCTGATGTTCGGGGTACTAATGATCGAAATGTTGGAAAGCTGAAGTGCGGCGAATACAGTTTCTACTTGCTCCAGTTCTTCGCCTGTGAGGGACTGCGCATTTTGGAGGCTGCTTTCCTCTATACCGGTACACAAGCTGATTAAGCTACGTGCATAGGAATACTGCCCTCTGCCAGCATTAAACACAAGCACCTTCTTGTTTCCTTCCATGCCTGCTGCATGTATGATGTTGAGTCCGACGGCAAAATTGTACCGCTCTTCCGCACTCCCAACATAAAGCAATTCCCCGGGGTGTAGGCCCCCGATCATTGTATCAATGGATGCAATTCCGATTCGGACAGCACTTCTTTTTCCTTTTTCATAGGTTTTTTGAATCTTATTCAGCTCTGTCAAAACAACACTGGTCAGGCTCACGTTATCCCCAAGCCACCGGTCGATGTGACGCCACTCCGATGGAGGCAGACTGACGCAGTAGTAATCATCCTCTGCTTTCTTGTTTTGCGCTGTCATTGTCACTCACCTCAATCTTCCTTGTCCAAAGTATTCTTCGTTGGACTGTGCTCCAAGGGAATCCCGTTTCGAATGCGGTCGTATTTCGCTACATAGAATGCACCGTGAACGCCGCCCAGAATATTAACTGCCTCAATTTCCAAAAGGCCATATCGTTTCTGCAGTTCTTTTCTTAACTGGCGCCGTTGTCCAACATCCTCTGAGGTATTGCAGGTACACTTTTGTGCCTGATTGTAGTAATAATCAACGGCTTCTTTTGTGAGCCACTCGCCTTTGTGCTTTTGCCGTTCATGGATAAGCCGCTTCATCTCTTTATTGGTAGATATCACAGTACAAATCTCCTAAAATAGTGTATCGAACATACTGAGCTGATTGCTTTTCGGCAGATCGTGAAAAATTCCAAGTCTGTCCAACTCAATGAGCATTTTCTGACCTACAAGAGTTTTGACTTCTAGATCAGCTACGCAGGAAATTTCTCCGCTTTGAATCGCATCAGCCATACTCTGGGCCGCCTTTTCGCCTAGCCCGGTAATGCTCGTCAGCGCAGGCATAATCTTTCCGTCAATAATCGTAAATTTTGACACATTCGCTTTAAAAATATCAATCGGGAGAAATTCAAAGCCTCTTGCATACATTTCCTGCACCGTCCGCATATCCTTCAGCATGTCCTGCTCCTTCTTGCTCAGTTGTTCCTTGCCCAGTAACTGCTGCATAACCGTCTCCAGTGCGTCTTTGCCCTGGCACATCAGCTCATAAGAAAAGTTATCTGAACGAATGCTGAAAAAGGCGGCATAGTATTCCAGCGGATAATAGAGCTTACAGTATGCGATGCGCCATGCCATCATCACGTAGGCTGCAGCATGGGCTTTGGGGAACATATACATGATCTTTTCGCAGGAAGCGATATACCAGTCCGGAACATCATGAGCACGCATTTCTTGCTTCCAGCTTTCCCATTTGTCACATGCGCCTTTTGCGACCTTACCTTTTCGCACGTTTTCCATAATGTTGAACGCCGTGCCGGGCTCCAATCCCTTGTGTATGAGATAAATCATAATATCATCACGGCAGCAGATTGCAGAAGATATGGTGCAGACACCGTTCCGAATCAAAGTTTGCGCATTTCCAAGCCAAACATCCGTTCCATGCCCTAATCCTGCAATACGAATCAAATCGGAGAAATGCTTCGGCTGTGCATCGATGAGCATATCTTCTACAAAGCCTGTTCCGAATTCCGGGATGCCTAACGAACCAACACGCCAGCCAAAAATATCCTCTGGCTTTAAGCCCAGAGCTTCGGGTGATGTAAATAAAGACATAACGCCCTTGTCGTCCAGAGGAATTTTTGTTGGGTCTAATCCGGTTAAGTCCTGCAATTCCCGAATCATCGTTGGATCATCGTGCCCCAGCTCATCCAGCTTCAGCAGGTTGTGATCGATGGAATGGTAATCGAAATGTGTTGTAATAATAGAGGAAGACATATCATTGGCCGGGTGCTGAACAGGCGTAAATGTATTGATATCTTCGCCTTTGGGGAGAACGATAATTCCTCCGGGGTGCTGGCTGGTGCCTCGTCTGACGCCGCTGCAGCCCCTTGCTAATCGGTCGATTTCGCACCTGCTTTTTTGAAAGCCACGCTCCTCAGCGTAGCTGCGAACCATACCATAGGCAATCTTATCTTTCACCGTTCCAATTGTTCCGGCCTTAAAGGTCTGACCCTTGCCGAAGATCTCCTCGGTATATTGATGCGCTCTGGCTTGGTATTCGCTGGAGAAATTCAGGTCAATATCCGGCTCCTTATCGCCATGAAAGCCCAAAAAGGTCTCAAACGGAATATCAAATCCGTCTTTAGCAAGCCGTGCTCCGCAGCGTGGGCAGACCATATCCGGCATATCACAACCGGCCCCGCCGGAATACTGTTGTACCGTTTCTGAGTCAAAATCTGAGTAGAAGCATTTTTCGCAGCGATAGTGCGGCGCAAGAGAATTTACCTCAGTGATTCCAGCAAGAAAGGCCACAAAAGATGAGCCTACAGAGCCTCGCGAACCAACTAAGTAGCCATCCGAAACAGATTTCCATACCAGCTTCTGCGCAATCATGTACATCACGGCATATCCGTTGCCAATAATTGCATCCAGTTCCTGGTTCATTCTTTCCTCTACAACAGCAGGAAGCTGATCTCCATATAATTCGTGTGCCCGTCGTGTGCAGATCTCCCGCAAAGTGATGTCACTGTTCTCTATTACCGGTGGGCATTTATCCGGGCGGACCGGGCTGATCGCCTCAATCCTGTCTGCAATCAAATTAGAATTGGTGATTACAACTTCTTCTGCTTTTTCTTCTCCTAAATAATCGAATTCCTCCAGCATTTCATCCGTGGTACGAAAATATAGAGGCGCCTGGTTGTCCGCATCCTGAAACCCTTTTGCGTTCATAATGATTCTCCGATAGATTTCATCTGATGGATTCAAAAAATGGACATCCCCTGTGGCAACCACAGGCTTGCCAATTTTCTCCCCCAATGCCACCACTTTCCGGTTAAGCGCTTGCAAATCGGCTTCCATCTGGACTTCCGGATAATTTGCATCGTCGAGGATCATAAAATGATTGTTTCCGGTTGGCTGTATCTCGAGGTAATCATAGAGGCTCGCAAGATTTCTAATTTCTGATTCCTTCTTGCCATGCAGGATTGCCTGAAAAATTTCACCGGCCTCGCAAGCACTTCCGATGATAATCCCGTCACGGTGCTTGATTAGTTCCGACTTAGGGATACGAGGCCGTTTTGCATAAGCGTACTTACCGCCGTAATAGTCCAAGTGGGATTTTGAGATCAGCTTGTATAGATTCACTCTGCCGACTTCGTTCTGCACCAACAGAATAATGTGATACGATTTCTTTTCCTGAATAGAGATGCCTGACTCGGCATCCTCCACATCATTCACAAGATACCCTTCGACGCCATAGATCACCTTGAAAAAGTTCTTGTATTCTCCGGAATCAATTCCATCCTCTTGGTTTTTCTTCCGGAATGCCTTCCACAGATCCTCTCGCATATGATTTGCATCCGGAAAGGAATGAACGACACCATGGTCGGTAATCGCTACGGCAGGCATTCCCCAATCGTAAGCGGCCTTCACGATATCCCTGACGTCGCTGACGCCATCCATATCGCTGGATTTTGTATGGCAGTGAAGCTCCACCCGTTTCCGATTTGCAGAATCATTTCTTTTGACTGCGAATTCCTCAATTGTACTGATGCCGAAAACGGTGGTGATGGATCGTTCTTGGCTGTACGGATCAAAGCCCGCAACCCCTTTTATTTTAACACATGTGCCTTCCTGCAGCTGTGCAGAAAGCTTGTCTGCGATTTCTGCTTTCAAGAAAAGCTTTGCTGCAATAGAATCCGTATCATCGGTAAGCGAAAGAATCAGGAGCTTCTTCTCTTCCTGTTTGGTTTTTCGGACCTCAGATGATAGAATTCGTCCACGAACCACTATGTTACCCTTTATATCGTCCAGCTCATCCAGCCTGGTAATGGCACCATCCGTGTTTTTTCCGTAAAGCAACAAGGACTCCGGTTTCTTGGGCGTAGTTTTTGCTGTATCTGCTTTTTGTCCTGTCGGAACAGCTGTTCTATATTCATTCAAAATGCGGAGCCTCTCTTGTTCGTGGTTAAAAAGCTGAGCCTGAATGAACTCGGGATCCTCACAAACCTCAAGAAATACGCACGTATCAAGCCCGAATCGCATAAGCAGAATCTCTTTGAGATAATCGATCAATTTTTGCCCGGCGATTTCCGCCATAAACTTGTCCTTGGTTCGCAGAACGATTCCTTTCGAGGTTTCTTCTGCATAAGACCCTTTGTAAAGCATTCGCACAGGAATATCTTTCTTTTTATGCTCTAATTCCCATGCAATGTTATCCTTGTACTGTTCCAGAATTTCCAAAGCGGTTGGAACGGGATTCAGCATGAACCGAGGAATTATGCGGACAAGTATATCATGGCTAGGAAAAGCCTGGTCTGCAATCAGCTTCTCTGCTTCGGTCAGGCCGGGACTGTCTATCATGTGGTCCGCGCTTACAAAAACATCCAGTCGCTGCGCTTTTTGATAATAGTCCACATTTTTCACCAGCAAGGTCTGTGTTTCTGTACGAAGCTCCTGCGGGACATTACGAACTTCAAAAAAGGAAAATATTTCTTGATCCTGCATCATTCTATGTTCCTATTTCATGAAAAACAAACGTAATACGTTCAAATGCGGCGGACGGATTGCGGATTCTGCTGCATAACCAATAATGTTCTTTCCATTGTATGATCCGGGTCTGGAATCCCTTGGACAGGGAAAATACAAATTTGGGATTCCAACGGCTCTTTTGCAGCAAAGGATTTTGATCCAAATCAATTTGAGGGGATGAATCCGTAATGCTCAAAAGATATAAGATCAAAGGAAATGCGGTAGAGCATTCTACAGAGAAAGGATATTTGTTTGTTTTTAGCCAGCGGGTCAAGGCAGCCACTGCAGCCAATTCTTCTGCCGCACCGGCCTCTAAAACCGCCCAGTATTCCCGGTGAACCCGTTTCACAAGCCGTTTGTCAGGATTCATGCCATATTTGCTATGCAGCGCAGTGCTGATATCCGCCTCGACACTCTCCTCAATTGCGTGCGTTGGAAGATACGCAGTACCATTGGACATCCGCATGGCATTGTAACGGCCTTGCGCTCCGGATAGGATGCTTTTCAGTTCTGTCATCATATCTAAAAAGCTGTCACAGCGCACAAAGGATGGCAAATCCGGAACCTTCGTTCGGCCAAGCCACACGATTGTTCCGTCCAGCCGGTTTCCCATATCCATATAATAGAGAAGCAGCACACGCAAGGCGTCTTGGCACATATTTGCAGCATTGCTTACAACACAAACTGCATTTGTTACAATCAAGTCTGTTACACACGCAGCAATTACCAGTTCATATTCTTCCGGCAACGCTGCCTGCAAATGTTCGAATTGCGGCTTTGTGAGACCGTAAGCAATCAGTAGCTTGTTCATATTAGCACTCCTTTTCAACTTTTTTGCCTTCTAATAATAACCTGCCGGATAGGGCAAAAGCGCCCCATCCGGCAGGTTTACGTTATCCTGTGTGTTTTCAAGTTGTATGTGGCGAAAAAGTCACATTCTCTTCTATATACTACAGACTGAAAGAAAGCCGGAAGAAAGAACCGGAAGAAAGAATCGTCCTTTATTATGTAGCAGGGCAATGCAGGAGCGTGGTGAAATATGTCTTCAAATTCTTTGATGAGAAGCAAGCCTGCATCGGAGGATAAATCTCCTCCAGCGAAATTTATTTTAATCTGCCTATTGCTTTCTAATGATAAGGTGTTTGCAATACTCATAAAGGGCTTCTTTTGCTGGTATTATTTGAGATTTGACACCTTAATTTCATCACAAATGGATGTCCTCTTTTCATTCACTTGATAGGTGAAAAGCAATATTCAGTTAAAACGCAGTAACTATGTGGCTTTCAGCCACTTTCACGGCTTTGCCGTGAATAATGTAGGATAAATCTCAAGTTTTAGCTGCATTTCTCGTTTTTGTGTAAGATTCTATTGTATGTTACGTTTTCGGTACAGGAAGCATGATAAAATATCTGTATAAAAATCGAAATCGTATGTAAAAAATTATTACTATTGGAGGGAACCCATGCTTGGATCGATCTGCGGAGATATCCTGGGCTCAACTTATGAATTTGGCATTGAAAATCAGGATATTTTTTTGCTTCATGAAAATGATGATATGACGGATGATTCGGTATTAACCTGTGCGGTTGCCGAATGGCTCGTTGAATATGGAACTCTTTCTGGACTGGGAAAAGGGGAACATCAATATATCTTGGCCAGAAAGTTTTTTGACTATACCATGCGTTACCCGGACAAGGCATACGGTTTAAAATACATGGACTGGATCTTAACTTATGAAGAAAGAGGAACGATTCCAGAACCGCCCGACAGTCTGGGATATGGCTGCGCTATGCGGGTAAGCCCGATTGCCTATGCTTATAAAACGCTTCACGAAGTGGAAGCATACGCCTGTCTGCAGGCAGAAGTAACACACAATAATCCCGAAGGGATCCGTGGCGCCTGTGCCATCGCAGCGGCTACGAAAATGGCATTAGACGGCAGAACAAAAAACGAGATAAAAAAATACATCTCATCCAAGTATTTTTATAACTTAAATCAGACCATCGAATCGATCCGGTCAGTGAAACATGAATTCTCTCCCACTTGTCCGGTTACTGTTCCACAGGCGTTGATCGCCTTTTTAGAGACTAACTATTAAAAGTCAAGCCCGAAATGCGGAGGAGCGGCAAAAATTTAGACGGTTCAAAAGGGGTATAGCAAA
>NZ_JBBMFF010000166.1:0-43204 GCF_040096185.1 Faecousia intestinalis
CCACCCTTTCGGGTGGGTGAAATACCGCTTCGCGGTGTGATATACGCCTGCGGTGTGTGAAATCGCTGCGGCGGTGGCTGGATTTCATATCACTTTCTGCGAAGCAGAAAATATCACAAACGCGAGAGCGTTTCTTTCATAGTTTGCGCCAGCAAAATATTTCACAAAGGCTATTCGCGTGCCCCATCTATAACAGCCTATTAACATAAATCCGCCCAAATCCTGCCAGTGATGACCGGCAGGATTTTTCTTTCTGGTTTGATTCGTGAATAGGAATTGCGAAAATGGTCGTACTTCGCTATAATAGAAAAGAGCGCATGCTTAAGCACGGGCGTCCTCCAGCACGCTCCATGCGCTTTCCGCAAGAAAGCGGGCGGCGGGGAGCAGAACGGAAGAGTCCGGACAGAACGCGGCGCTGTGCAGGCCCACCGGGCTGCCGACGCCGAGCAGGGCGCAGCAGATCGGGACCTCGCTTCCGTAGCAGGCGAAGTCCTCGGAGATCATCTGCGGCTCGATCTGCACGCAGCCGCTTTTGCCGAACACGGAGACGGCGGCGCGCTCCATTGCCGCTGCAAGCCCGGCATCGTTGCACAGGGCGGGCGTTCCGTCCGTCCAGCCGACTGCTGCGGTGCAGCCCCACGCGGCCGCGATACCGGCCGTGAGGGCCTCCAGCCGCGCCTTTGCCTGGGCCCGCGTCCGTGCGGAGAACGTGCGGATCGTCCCGAGCAGGATACAGCGGTCCGGAATGACATTGTTGCAGGTCCCGGCCTGAATGCACGTCACGGCCGTGACGGCTGGCTCTGCCTGTGGCAGGTCGTTGGCGCGCAGCGTTGTGAGGGCCGAAGCCAGCGCAGCGCCCGCGGGGATGGGGTTGCAGGCCCGCTCCGGTGCGGAGCCGTGGCCGCCGCGCCCCGTGACGGTGATCTCAAAGCTGTCCACGGCGGAGAGGATCGCGCCGGACCGGATGCCGAGCTGCCCCTGCGCCAGACCGGGCCAGACGTGCAGCGCCAGCATGCCCGTCACCGGAACGCGGCGGAACAGCCCCTGCTCCAGCACCTGCATGGCGCCCGTTGCGGCCTCCTCGGCGGGCTGGAACAGGAACAGCACGTTTCCTGCCAGCCGGTCCCGCCGCGCTGCAAGCAGGCGTGCTGCGCCGAGCAGGGCGGCCATATGGATATCATGTCCGCAGGCGTGCATGACGCCGGGAACGCGGGAGGAAAATTCCGCTCCGGTGCGCTCCGTGATCGGCAGGGCGTCCAGATCGGCGCGCAGGCCGACGGTGGGGCCGGGCAGGGCGCCGCGCAGGAGCGCGGCAGTGCCGGTCGGCAGACCGAGCGGGACCGGCTCGAGGCAGAGAGCCTCCAGCTCCTGGCGGACGAGCCGGGTGGTCCGGTGCTCCTGCCACGAAAGCTCCGGGTCTTCGTGGAGCTGCGTGCGGAGCTTATGCAGGTGCGCCTGCAGTGCCGCATCTTCGGGCGGTGAAATGATGTATGACATGAATGATTCCTTTCCGCACACCGGCTGTGCCGGGTGCATGGGCGGAGTAAAATTTCAGGAAGGCGGCACTTGAGGTGAGTAACTACTATATTCTGACGAACCTGCTCTCGGATGATGAGCGCCGGGTGATTACCAGCATCGTCCGGCATATCGAGCTTGGCGGGAACAAGGTCGGCATTCAGCAGATCGCAAGCGAAAACTATGTTTCAACGGCGTTTATCATGAAGCTGTGCAAGCGGCTGGGCTTTGCGGGCTACAGCGAGCTTTATTATAATCTGGCACAGTCCAGCGGCGAGGGCCACCGCTCCAGCGATCCGGACCCGCTGTGCGGCCTTATCGACGGCTATACGCCGGAGCAGGCCGAGCAGTTCTGCAAAATGCTGATGCAGTACAAGGAACGCAAGATCTTCGTCGTCGGCGAGGGCTTTGCAGAAGAGGTCGCCAATTACATCGTCAAGCGGCTCGCCATCTGTGGCTTCATGGTGTTCAACCACGTCCACTTCTATGACTACATGCTCTTCCGCGAGGAGGCGAACCGCCAGATCACGAGCAACGTGGAGTCCTCACTCATCATCGCCATCTCGCAGAGCGGCGAAACGGAGGCCATCATCAACGACGTGCGCGAAGCGGAGAGCAAGGGCTTTTCCGCCATCTGCTTCACGCGCCGCTCGGATTCCAAGCTGGCGCGAATGTCGGACCTGACGTTCCTCGTCGACGCCTCCAACCAGACGCTCATCAGCGCCGTGCCGAATCAGTTCTTCGGCAAGGTCATCCTCGCGTTCGAGGAATTGATGGGACGGCTTTTCCGATAAGAAGATGCATATGTTTCATTTGAGCCGCTGCGGTGCGCCGCAGCGGCTCTTTGCGTCATTCCGGTGTGCGGGGACTGCGCTGCGAATTCGCCGGAGCATTCCGGGAACAGAAGGTCCTCTGCTGCGAGATTGCCACGTCGCTTCGCTCCTCGCAATGACAAATCTATGGCCTTTTCCGTGCGCTCAATAGGGCGCGTGGTTGTTTTCCGGTTCGCCGGTCTCGTGCAGGCGCGGGTAGTCTGCGACCGTGAGTACGCCGAGGGACTTTGCATAGGCGCTGACGGCTTCGTGATAGTGGCGGCCGGTCGGTTTCCAGGCGATCTGTCCGGCAATGGCTCCGGTGTCATTGCCGCCGGAGGCCATATAGGCGCTGACCGTGACGCTGAGGCGCTCGTCCGGCGCAATGGGCGTACCGTCCGGCCGCGTGACAGAGAGAACCTTCTGCCCGCCGGGGCGGGTATGGTCCACTGCGGCGTGGAAGCCGGAGAAGGCGATGGCAGCATTATTGCCGAAGCGCTCCGGCTCATAGACGGCCTCGAGCAGGGCATGGAGCTGCGCGCCCGTGATGATCCCGGTGAACATTTCGTCGTCAAATGCAGCGCAGTAGAGCAGCTCCTCACGCGTGATCTCACCCGGAAGCAGCTCACCGCAGGCGCTGGTCGTGTTCATGTAGGACAGCTCCGTCTGCCCGCCATAGCGCAGGCAGTCCGCCAGAAAGTCGCCGAGCTTCGACTCGTGGGCCAGCGTCATGCGCCAGCGCTCGTTCAGGGACCCGAGGGGCTCCCGGAAATACGGCTCGAACGGGTCGGTGACGGAGCGGATATACCGGGTGATCTCCGGATCGGCCTGCCCGTTCGGGTCCGTCTGCACGACGGCGCAGCTGCGGTCCAGAATGCGGTGCGATGCGGCGTCCAGTGTCAGGCGGACATGCGCGATGCTTGCCCCGCCGAACCCGGCCTTGACGACGCAGGCTCCGCTGCGGACCTGCGCGCAGTCGCCGGGGATGTGCCCGCCGATCCAGACGTCCGCAGCGGGCGAGGCGTCGATCAGCTCCGGCAGCTCACCCGTGAGCGTGCCGTCCGCCGCCTGATAAAACGGCATGTGCGTCAGCACGACGACGACGTCCGCGCCCGCGGCGCGCATTGCCGGGATATGGCGCGCGGCTGCTTCGGCGGCGGAGGTCATTTCAAACGGGGCAAACGCGCTTTTCTCCACCATGTAGGGCGTGTATTCCGTCGTGAGGCCGAGCACGCCGATGCGAATGCCGCAGCGCTCGAGCAATACCCACGGTTTTGTGCCGGGGACGGGCGCACTATCCGCTTTCCGGCGCACATTGGCGCAGAGGATCGGGAAGGGACAGGCGCTGATGCAGCTGTCCAGAAAGGCTGGGCCACGGTCAAATTCGTGGTTGCCGAGCGTCATGACGTCCGTTTTGCTGCGGATCATGGCGCCGACAAGCGGCAGGCCGGGCCAGTAGTTCGTGCTGAAGGCGTCACCGGCGTCGAGCAGGAGCGTTCCCTCCGGATTCTGCGCGCGCAGCTTTGCGATCTCGGCGGAAAAGGCCGGAAAGCCGATATCCTCACGGGAGGGACGGATGCGGCCGGAGAAATCGGCGTGGCAAAGCAGGTCTAGAACGAGCTCTCCCATGGCGCTCATCCCTTCAGGCCGCCGCGCGACACGCCGGTGACGATGCTCTTGCGGCAGAAGATGAACAGCAGGATCATCGGCACCACGACGATGGTCGAGGCGGCCATCAGGCGCTCATAGCGGATGCCGCTGGAGGTCATGAAGGCGTAAAGGCCGAACGGCAGCGTCCGGACCTCCTTCGTGTTCGTGGCGATGACGGTCCACAGAAAGGAGTTCCAGCAGGCAATGGCGTCGAGCAGGCCAATCGTCACGAGGGCAGGGCGGGACATGGGCACCATGACGCGCCAGAGGTAGCGCCAGTTGCTCGCGCCGTCGACGCGGGCGGAATAATAGAGGCTGTCCGGAATGGCAAGGAAGAAATTCCGGAGGATGTAGGTGTAGAAGATGCTGGAGGTAAACGGCAGGATCAGCGCGATGAGCGTGTCGTTGAGCCCGAGCTTCACGATGGTCGTGTAGTTCGTGATGATGAGCATCTCGAACGGGATCATCATCAGCGAAAGCAGCAGGGAGAACAGCAGGTCGCGCCCCGGGAATTTCAGCCGGGAGAAGGCGAAGGCCGCGAGGATGGTTGTGAACATGGTGCAGGCAACGCAGACGATGGTCACGAGCAGCGAGTTGCAGAAATAGCGCAGGAACGGGGCCTTCTCAAACGCATAGACATAGTTTTCAAACACGAGCTCCTTCGGCCAGAACGTCGGGGGAGTCGTGTTGACCTCGGCGGCCGTTTTCAGCGAGGAGATGATCATCCAGAAGAACGGCAGCACCATGATGAGCGCGCCGATGATCAGAACGAGATAGGCAAAGGATTTTTTTGCAGTTTTCATGGCGGTACCTCAATAATTCTTCCACTTGCGCTGGATGAAGAGCTGCAGCATGGTGAAGATCAGGACGATGACGAACAGCACGACGGCGCTGGCCGCAGCCGGGCCGAGCTGCCACTGCTTGTAGAACATGTCGAACAGGTAATATACGACGGTATACAGCGAGTAGGCCGAGCCGGGATTGCCATTGAACAGCGGGAACAGCTCCGAGAAGACCTTCGAAGCCGAAATGACGTTCACGATCATCGTCAGGCCCAGCGTCGGGGCCAGCAGCGGCACGGTGATGCGGCGGAAGATGCGCCCGGAGGACGCACCGTCGATGCGCGCGGCCGTGTAATACTGCGGGTTGATGTTCTGGAAGCCGGAGAGCAGCAGAATGATCGTGAACGGCAGCATGCTCCAGATGCCGTAGATGATGAGGGCGGCAAGATTGTAGTGCGGGTCGTTCAGCCAGTTCACGGGGGAAACGCCGAACAGCGACAGCGCATAGTTGATCAGGCCGTAATCGTAGTTGAACATCCATTTCCACACGAGGCCGACCGCCGTGACGGACGTGACCATCGGCAGGAAATAGCACGTCTGGAACAGGCCCTGCAGCTTTGTGCACGAGTTGAGCAGCGAGGCGAGGAACAGAGACAGCACCGTGACGATCGGCACGACAAACAGGACGTACAGTGCCGTGTTGCGCAGGCCGTTGAGGAAATTCGCGTCATGAAAGATCTCGGCGTAGTTCCCGAGACCGATGCCGGAGAATTCGCCGGTCATCAGGCTGTAGTCCTGCCGGAACGACAGCAGAATGACATTGATGAACGGATAGACGGTGAAGACCAGAAGACCGATGAGAAACGGGAGCAGGAACAGCCCCGGCTCCGCAAAGGTGCGGAAGGTCACGCGCTCGCCGTCTGCGCGCGTGCGCAGCTTGCGGCGGCTCATAAGTACCGCACCCCCGTCTTGGCGTCAAACAGGAACACGCCGCGCTTTTTCAGGCCGACGGCCAGCTCTGCGCCGGGCAGAATCTCCAGCTCGGCCGGGACAAGACCGCGAAGCTCGGCGGGGCCGGCCTGCAGGCGGACGAGCTCGTCCTTGCCGAGGGAATAGCGCTCCAGCACAGTCGTGCGGAAGGCGGGCGTATCACTCTGCGGCAGGATGCTTTCGGCGCGGACGGCCAGAACGATCTCCTGCCCCTCTGCAAGGCCGTCCGGCAGCGCCAGCGCAGCGGGAATGCCGCCGTCCAGCACAAGGCGGCCGTTCTGCACAACGCCGTGCAGCTGGTTGATGGGAGGCGTGCCGAGGAAGTCCGCAGCAAAGAGGTTGACCGGGTTTTCATAGAGACCGCGGGCGGTGTCCTCCTGCTGGAGCACGCCGTCACGCAGCAGGACGACGCGGTCGGCGATGCTGCTGGCCTCCTCCTGATCGTGCGTGACAAAGACGGTCGTGATGCCGGCCTCACGCTGGATGCGGCGGATCTCCTCGCGCATCTCCACGCGGAGCTTGGCGTCGAGGTTGGACAGCGGCTCGTCGAGCAGCAGCACGTCCGGCCGTTTGGACAGGGCGCGCGCAATGGCGACGCGCTGCTGCTGGCCGCCGGAGAGCTCCGCGGGCTTGCGCTTGAGATACGGGGTGATGTGCACCATCTCCGCCAGCTCCTCGGCGCGGCGGATGCGCTCCTTCTTGGGGATGCGCTGAATTTCCATCGGGAAGCAGATGTTCTGCAGGACCGTCATGTGGGGATAGAGCGCGTAGTTCTGGAAGACGAGGCCAATGCCGCGTTTTTCCGGCGGCAGATTCGTTACATCGCGGTCGTCAAAGAAAATGCTGCCGCCGCTCACGGGGAGAATGCCGGAGATCATGTTCAGCGTTGTGGTCTTGCCGCAGCCGCTCGGACCGAGCAGGGCGATGAGCCTGCCGCTTTCCAGTGTGATGGAAAGGTCGTTTACGGCAACGGTGTCGCCGAAACGCTTGGTCAGATGTTCGAGTTTGATCTGCATGTCCGTATCACCTCAATATTTCGAAAATGGGTGCGCCGTCGACATCGGGCATCGTCAGCCCGAGCATGGCGGCCATGGTGGGCGCTTCGTCGACCATGGAGCGGCTGCCGTGCACCGTGCCGGGCCGCACATCCGGTCCGGCGGCGAAGAATGTTGTGACCTCCTCGCGGGCCGGGCTGCCGCCGTGGGTCGCCACGCCGGTCTTCTTGTCTCCCGGCTGGCAGCTGCGCCAGAGCGTGTCACCGTCCGGGTACTCGCCGAACGCAATGGGAAGACTGCTCTCCACAACAAAGTCGAACGGGCCGGACAGGCCGTAGCGCGCCTGCGCCTCGGCGGCGTCCAGCACCATGCTGAGCTGTACGTCCGGGTCATGCCGCAGGGCCTCGAGCGCCTCGCGCACGCGTGCCATCAGTGCAGCATCGTCCGGGTCGCGCACCTCGATGAGGGCGGCAAGGCCGGTGGAGTGACAGACGGCGTCAAACGAGGTGATCTGCCCTTCGGCGTCAACGGACAGAAGCCCAAGCTGCCGGAAGTAGACGTTCATCAGGAAGGCATCGCGGATATCGGTCTGGCCGTGGTCGCCGAGGACGATGATGTTCGTCTCGTCCAGCGTGCCCTTGCGGCGCAGGCATTCCAGAATAGCGCCGAGCTGCTCGTCGTGCATGCGCAGCTGCGTCTCGGCCTGCTCACTTTCCACGCCGTAGGTGTGCCGGGCGGAGTCGAGGTCGCACAGCTTGACGAGCATGATGTCCGGCTGCGGGCCGTCCTCCAGGATGTCCAGCGCCAGCGCCATGGTGAACAGGTCAAGGCTGCGCGTCGGTCCCATCAGGTAGCGGCCGTGTTTATAGAAGTAACGGTCCATCAGGTTTGCAGTGGCCGTGTGCTCCAGCCATTGCTGGGGCTGGTAGCCCTGATAGCTGTATGGAACGATCATCGGCATATTCATGGTATAGTCCGCGCCGCCGGAGACGGGCCAGCTCAGAGAGCAGGTCGTCAGGCCGTTCTCGCGGGCATGGTCCAGCAGCGTTTTGCCGCGGACATCGGACTTCATGCAGTACCACGGCGCGTCAAGATGGCCGCCGCGGGTCATTTTTTCATTGTGCACGATCCCGTGCCGCCCGGCATAGGTGCCGGTCAGGATCGAGGTATGGCAGGTGTAGGTCAGGGCCGGGAGCACCGGCTCGATCTTTTCGACGAGCGCACCGCGCTCCAGAAGCTGCGCGAAGTGCGGCATGCGGCGCATGCGCGCGACGTCGGAGGCACAGAGGGCATCGATACAGAATACAAGGACTTTCGACATAGGTTCTCCTTCCTGTTGGAACGGCGGCGGGTGTGGGCCCGACCGGAATGCGCTGGTCTGCGTACAGGCGGACGTCCGCCGGGACGTCCGCCTGTTGGAGTGGGCGGGTATTACTTTGCGAGGGCTTCGCGGCAGGCGGTCTCAAAGGCCGCATAGGCGGTGTCGGCGTCGCTGACGTTGAGGGCAACGCTCTGGACCATCTTGTCGATCTCGGTGCGCATGGCCGCTGCGCCGGGGACGCTGGCCAGCATGCCGATGTCGTCGGCTTCCTCGGTCAGGGCCTTGACGGCGATGTTCGTCTCGGCGAACTGCTGGAACTCGGCGCTCTCGCGGGCTTCCTTATAGATGGGGACGGTGCCGAAGGCCTCGGCCCACTGCACGATGTTCTCGGTGGACGTGAGGAACTTCAGGAACATATAGGCGCCGCGGGCGTGATCCTCATCGGTGCTGAGGCAGGCGAAGTTGTTGCCCCAGGAGGAGATGTAGCGGACGGGGCCCTCCTGCGGGATGGGCACGCAGCCGATCTCGAAGGCATCGTTTACGGCCAGCTCGACATAGCTGACACCGGCGCTCGAGCCGATGTAGGAGGCGACGGCCTGGCTGCCGAACGGGCCGGAGAAGAAGACGTCCTCGCCGACAAGGCGGAAGTCGCCGGACTTCACAAGGTCTGCAAACCAGTTGAGCTTTTCCTTGGCGATGGTCTCGTCAATGGCATAGTTGCCGTCCTCGTCGATGTAGCCGCTGCCGGCCTGCATGATGAGGCACTGATAGGTGTCCACGAGGGAGTCGGTGCCGAAGCCGGGGATGCCTTCCTTCTCGTGAATGATTTTACTGCATTCTGCGAGCTCTGTCCAGGTCTTCGGGGCCTCGAGGCCATATTTGTCGAACATGGTCTTGTTGTAGAACAGGACCTCGCCCGCCGTGGTGCACGGGAAGACGTAGATGCCGTCGCCCCACTGGGTGATCTCGCTGTACTGACCGGCGGGAACGTTGTCCTTGAAGTTCGGGATGCCGATCTCCGGGTCGTTGATGTAAACGGACAGGTCGACAAGGCGGCCCTCGTTCAGATAGTTGACGGCGTCGGACGGATACATGTTCACAAGGTCAGGGCCGGTGCCGTTGCGGACGGCCTGCATGGTCTTGCTGTCGATCTCGCTGTACGGCTGCTGCTCGGCGACGAGCTCGTACTCATCCTGCGAGGCATTGAAGGCGGCTGCGAGCTCGAGGAACTTCTCTTCGTGCTGGTCGGTGTAGGCGTGCCAGTAGACGATCTTCGTCTTCTCGGTCTTTACGGGCTTCGTGTCTTCGGTGGTCTTGCTGTCATCGGTGGTCTGCGAGGCTCCGGTACTGGCGCCCGAAGCGTCCGTCTTTCCTGCGCTGCATGCCGCGAACAGGCTCGCGACCATGACCAGAGCAAGCAGAAGGGCAAGAATGCGTGCTTTCATGTGTTTTCTCCTCCATTGTCTCGTGTTTTTATCGGAACGTCGGATGACGCTCACTGCTCAGGAAATGGTGTCCAGAAATGCGGCAAGCTCCGCAAGCGTGTGGACACACCAGGTATATTCCGGCTCGTGGATGCCCGGATAAGGGTCGATCCAGAGCGTCTGCCCGCCGATGGCAGAAATGGGCATCAGATCATTGAAGGCGTGGTCTCCGATGCTGATCAGGGCCTCCGGCCGCGCCAGCAGCGCAGGGTCAAGGGCCTGCAGGCTCGCGATCATGCCGTAGGGCTTGTTCGCACTGCTGCAGATCTCGCGGAACGCTCCGGCAAAGCCGAGCTGCCGCAGGAACTCCCGCACGGTCTCTTCGTAGGAATTGCTCAGCAGAACGACACGGCAGCGCTGCTCCAGCCGCATGATGGCCTCATAAAGCCCGCGGTCACCGTGCATCCCGGCCTGCTCCATCTGCAGGCGGGTCAGGCGATAGACCTCATTGGCGCGGTCGCCGTCCAGACAGCCGAGCGCATCGCCAAGGTAGGCCAGAACGGCCCACGCATCGCCGAGATAGACCACATCGTCTGCCTGCAGCGCTTCGGCATAGGTCATATTTGGAAGCACCCGCTTCCGCAGGGCCTGCACGAGCTCCGGCACGGTGGCGGCCTCTGCACGCCCACGGCGGTAAAAACGGTTCATGTCCAGCTCACGCCCGGCGAAGATCGCCTCTGCCAGCCGGACAAGGTCCGCCTCCAGTGATTCGGCCCACGTCCCGGCAACAAGCGTCCGCAGATAGCCGCGGTGAAAGACGCTGTTCTGATAAATGGTTCCGTCGAGATCGAAGATGACGATCCGGTTTTGCATGGCGGGCCTCCCTTTGTGCGGCGGTTGGCAGGCTCGTGCGGATGATCCGGACCGCGCCCCTGCTGCCGTAACTTGATTATATCACAGGTTTGGCCGAAAAATTTTTTCGTTTGCGTGAAAATATGTCTTTTCGTCAGAAAAGCTCGGAAAAACATGAAAAAATGACGATTTTACATGAAATTTATGCGGATTTAACACGAAGCCGGCTGGAATGAAAAAGAAAAGCACTTGTCAGAAGCACGCCGTGCCGTTATACTGGAAATAGAAACCAGGTGCGCACCGCGCACGAAAGGAGAACAACGATGCTGCTGATCCGCAACGCAAATATCAAGACCATGGCCGGGCCGGACCTGAAAAACGGCTGCCTGCTCCTCGAAAACGGGAAAATCGCCGCCGTCGGCCAGACGGTCGACGCGCCGGAGGGCGTTGAGACTCTCGATGCGCAGGGCCGCCTGCTCACGCCCGGCTGCGTGGAGGCGCACTGCCATATCGGCCTCGACAACGAGGGCATGCGCTGGGAGGGCATGGATTATAATGAGATCGTCGAGCCGCTGACGCCGCAGCTGCGCGCCATCGACTCCATCAATCCGCAGGACGAGGCCTTCGGGCTGGCCCTGCGCGGCGGCGTGACGACGGCCTGCACCGGACCCGGCAGCGCAAACGTCGTCGGCGGCACGTTCGTCATCGTAAAGCTGGCCGGAAAGCGCGTCGACCGGATGATTCTGCGCGCACCCGCCGCGATGAAGTGCGCCTTCGGCGAGAATCCCAAGGGCTGCTACGGCCACGACAAGCGCCAGAGCCCCATGACGCGCATGGCGGTCGCCGCCCTGCTGCGCGAGCTGCTGCTGCGCACGCTCCGCTACCGCGACGACAAGGAGGCGGGCAAGAATCCGGCGTTCGACATGAAGCTCGAGGCCATGCTGCCCGTGGTCAACGGCGAGATCCCGCTCAAGTGCCACGCCCACCGCGCGGACGATATCCTGACGGCCGTGCGCATCGCGCGCGAGTTTGGCCTGAAGCTCACGCTGGACCACTGTACGGACGGCGAGCTGATCGCCGACGAGCTGGCAAAGGAGCAGGTCCCGGTCTTCGTCGGACCGTCGCTCGGCGGCAAGACGAAGGTCGAGCTGCGCAACAAGAGCTTCACAACGGCGGGCACGCTGTACCGCGCGGGCCTGACGGTCAGCATCATCACGGATGCGCCGGTCATTCCGCTGCAGTATCTGCCGCTGGCGGCCGGACTGGCGGCTTCGGCCGGTCTGCCGATGGAGGAGGCGTGGCGCGCCATCACCATCAACCCGGCCCGCAGCCTCGGCATCGATGCGCGTGTCGGCAGTCTTGAGCCGGGCAAGGATGCGGACCTCGTCCTCTGGACGGCGGACCCGCTTACGACGATCGGCGGCGAGGCGTGGATGACGTTTGTGAACGGCGAGGTCGTGTACCGCGCGGAATAAGAGAACATAAATCGTAAAAAATCCAGCCAAGGTGGGATCACTCCCAACCCTGGCTGGATCATTTTTATGCGTTCAGGGCCGTATCCCTGCGCTTACTTCAGCGCAGCCAGACGGGCCGTGATGGCGGCAAACTGGGCGCGCGTCGCGCTCTCACGCGGGGCGAGCTCGTTGTTGCCCATGCCGAGGATGATGCCGTTGCCGACAGCCCAGGTCATGGGCTCAGTGGCATAGCTCTGCACGCTGGAGGCATCAGTGAAGTTGCTCAGATCGCCGGTCGTCGTCGTGTCCATGTTCTGGGAGGCGGCGAAGCGATAGAGCATCGTGACCATTTCCTCGCGGGTGACGTCGTCATCCGGACGGAACAGGCCCTTGTCATCGCCGATGACAACCTTGGCCTCCTGTGCCCATGCGACGGCGTCAGCATACCAGTCATCCTTGAGGTCGGGGAAGGTGCTCGTGCCGGTGACGGCAGGGCTGCCCGCCTGACGGTACAGGACGGTGGCGACCATGGCGCGGCTCAGCGCGGCTTCCGGACGGAACGTGCCATCGCCGAAGCCGACGAACAGGCCGTTGACCAGAGCGAAGTGGACGCTCTCGGCGTACCAGGCGTTTGCATCGAGGTCGGTGTACTGCTCGCAGGGATCCTCTTCCACAAGCTCGACCTTCACGCAGCGCTCGGTCAGGTCCAGCGGCAGCTTGCCGTTGTTGGCCTTGCCGATGGCGCGCAGAGCTTCGATGGCGCTGATGTTGTCAACGGGAGCCTCGTTCACGTTCTGCACGGGAGTCTTGTTCTCAAAGACGGAGCCGGGCAGGGTGGCGCAGTACTCATTGACGGCAACGCGGTAGGTCTTCGTGTTGTCCTTGATGTCGACGACGGTGCCGTCATCGAGCACGATGGACACGACGGTGCGGGCACCGCGGACCGGTCGGCCGTTTTCATCCTTGCCGTCCGGCTCTGCCGTGTACTTTACGACCATGCCGGAGAACTGATCGCCGTAATTGCTGTTCCTGAAGGAATTCTCAACGGTAGCGGCAAGCTCCGCGCCGGTGAGGTCATAGGTGTAGAGGCGGTTGCCGAACGGGGTGATGGCGTAGATATCGCCGACGGTGACGGTGCGGGTCGTCTCGCCCTCGTTGGCCAGAAGGTCGCAGCGGATGCCGCCGCTGTTCGTGAAGGCGACGACGGTGTTGAGCTCCTTCGTAGCCTCGAGCATCAGGCCGGTCAGCCAGTTGCCCGCGATGGTGCTGCTGCTGTTGCCGATGGGTGCACGGCGGGTGATGCTCTGGTCGGCAACGCCGAGGACCTCGGACATGTCGCCCTTTACCGCATCCCAGGAGGCGTGGCTGATGGCGAGAACGGTCGGGTCGAGCTTCGTGTTGCCCTCGGTGTCATAGAGGTTCTGGGTGTTGTCGCGGCCGGTAGTGTTCACATAGCTCGGGTTCACGACCGTGACTTCCTTCGTCTCGGTGTTGAACTGGATCTTGGCGTTGGCATAGCCCTTCGCCTGGCAGTTGCCCTGAATATAGGCTACACCGTTGTCGGCGACGCCGTAGGAAACGCTGTGGGAGTGGCCGCCGACGACGAGGTCGACAAGCTCGGAGTTGACGCTGTTTGCAAGGCCGCGCGGGCTGGCGTGCGCCACAACGACGACGACGTCAGGGTTCTCGGCTGCAACGATGGACTCGATCTTCGCATTGAGCTTCTCAATGCTCGGGTCGATGTCATACGGGGCGATCTTGGCGGTCATGATATCCATGGAGTAGTCAGGGATGTAGCCGACAAGCGCGACCTTCACACCGGCCTTGTCAACGATGACATAGTCCTTGACAAAGGAGGCGCGGTTCGTCGTACCTGCATCATAGAGATTATAGGCCAGAACGGGGATATTACTGTCGCCCTTGAACTCACCGATCTCATAGGCGGGCATGGTGCCGTTCTCATCGGCGGCATAGGCCTTGACGTCCCAGTCGAACTCGTGGTTGCCGAGCGAGACTGCGTCATAGCCCATGGCGTCGAAGGCGGCGCGCAGAGCGTTGCCGTAGGTCAGGTTCGAAACGGGAGTGCCCTGATAGATGTCGCCGCCGTCAAGCAGGAGAACGGCGTCGTTTTCGGCATTGGCACGGGCCTCGTTCACGGCATTGGCGATGTAGGCCATGCGGTACTGGAACGTGGACTCGTTGCCGGAGGATGTGTCGACAAGGTAGCCGTGCACGTCGGTGGTCTCAAAGACCTCGATGGTCTTCACGGGATTTGCTTCTGCGTGGACGGCCCATTTCGTTTCACGGCCCGGGGTGATGTCCTTGCCCTCGGCGGTCATTTCCTTGATGTATTCGCCAATGATGAGGGGCACGGAGCCGCCGACGTTGTTGAAGCGCTCGGAGATGGTGGCATCCCACAGAACCTCGTCGCTGCTGGAGGTGATGCCGGTGGAGGCAAACCAGCCGTAGGCGTCGGAGTCCTTCGTCGCGCTCAGACGGTAGGAGCTGAGGCAGGCGTAGATCGTGTCGTCATCCTTCACGGCCGTGCCGTCCGCGTAGGTGATGTTCTGCACGCGCTGGTTGTCGGGATTGCCGACATAGACGTCGTAGTTCACGCCGTAGAACGTGTCGCAGCCGAAACCGCCGCCGCCAAGCTGACCGTCGTCTTTGACACGGTAGTTCTGTGCCGTGTGCTGCATCCAGCTCTTGAGCTGGGCGCCGGTCATCCGGATCATGTAGAGCGTGTTGTTGTCGTACTGATACAGGGAGTAGCAGTCGCGCAGGCTGATGTCGCCGGAGGTTGCGCCGTCGGCCAGCAGGGAGCTGACGCTCCAGCCGCGCTTTGCGACCGGCGTCGTCATGGAGATGACGTGCTCCTTCGTCGGGTCGATGTTGTTGTCGGTGCAGGCGGCCCAGATCTGTGCCTTGTGGACGAGATCATAGGAATCGCTCTGCGTGAGGTAGTAGTTTGAGATGGTGTCCCAGGTGCCGGAGACCGTGCCGATCTTCTTGTTGACGAAGGCATCGGAGCGCTCGAAGAGCGGAGTGATGAGGTCCTTCAGACCGTCGTAGTTGGGGTCGCCGGACTTGAAATCCGGGCTGGGGACGCGGATGTCCCTGCCGTTCTCGTCCTTGCCGAGGGCAGAGTTCAGAGGATGCATGGTGGACTCGGCTGCGGTAACGGTGACCTTGCCGTCGGCGCCCTTCGTGAGGGTGAGGACGGTCTCGCCGAGGGTGGAGCCGCCGCCGTTCATGACGAGGACGTTCTCGCCGTTCTTGTTCTGCAGGGTAACGGCGCTTCTCTGATGGTTGTGGCCGGTCAGCAGCATGTCAACGCCGGTGGTATGCGTTGCAAAGTAGCCGCCTTGGTTCTCCTGATTGTAGATGTCAGGATTGCCCTCGCCGCTGTGCATGGCGACGATGATGTAGTCGCACTTCTCCTGCATTTCCTTGCCGTAGTAGTTTTCCCACTCATAGACATAGGACTTTTCGGTGTTGTCGGGATGGCCGAACGTGCAGCCCTCATAGTGGCTGGCGACGTCCCAGTTCGCGTTGTTCATGTTCTCGAAGCCCAGCAGACCGATGGTGAAGGTCGTGCCATCCTCGAACTTGTAGGTGAAGGTCTTGTACGGGGAGAACACGGATTCGTTCGTCTCCGTCTCCACGACGTTCGAGCAGATGACGTCGACGGGCTGACCGGCGACGGCCTTGTCCGTGGAGGTCAGCAGATTGTAGTAGTTCCACTGAATCTGCGGCGCATAGTTGAACTCGTGGTTGCCCAGCACAAAGGCATCATAGCCAATGTAGCGCAGCGCAGTCGCCATGGGGCTGTTTTCGCCGCCCTCCTGGAGAATGTTGTAGCTGCTCAGCGCGCTTCCCTGCAGAATGTCGCCAACATCGATAAGAATGCTGTCGTCCACGTCGGCGCGGCGCTCTGCGACGAGCTTCGCCGCCTGCAGGAAGTTGTTGCTCAGGGCACTGTTCGTGTAGGAGTTCCAGTCGTATGCACGGCCGTGCATATCGGTGGTCGTCAGGATGCTGACGGTGATCGAATCGGACTTCGCCTCGAAGACGTCATCCGCGACCGGGGCATTCGTGTGGCCTTCGGCTGCGTAGGACGCGTAGACCGAGGTCAGCTTGGTCTCTGCCGCGCCTGCCGGGATGACTGCCACGGAAAGAACGAGGCAGACCACGAGCAGAAGCGAGAGAAGACGCTTTGCAATGTGTTTCATTTCAAGACTCCTTTGTTTGTAGTTGCAGCTGCGCTGCACGTTTTGGAAATCGTGACAAAAATCCACCATTCATCACAGGTTCCGTCGGCAATATTCTAACACTTTGTAAAGAAATTGTAAAGGAAGCGGGGAGACCTGAGGGAAAAATTGGGAGAACTGACAAGGAAGTCTTGTTACGGGAAGCTGATTTTCTCTTTGTGAAAAACAGCAAAAACTGCGCAAAGCGCCGCTGTCGCAACGTTTTCCTGCATTTTTTGCAGCAAAGGGAGCCACAGCGTGTCCGGCGGGATTTTGACAGAAAAAACAGGAAAATTCTGGACAATATGCTGCATATGCAATATAAAAAACGTGCTGTCCTGCTAAGGACAGCACGAAAAACGCTTTTCGGCATTTTGACCATATGTATGAGACTCTACATGGAATCGCTGCGAAAACGGGCACGATTCAGCCCAGCGAGACGTCCAGGATCATCATCACACTGAAGCCGACGGCGAAAAAGATCGTGCCGATGTTCGAGTGCTTGCCCTCGGACATCTCGGGGATCAGCTCCTCCACGACGACATAGAGCATCGCGCCTGCCGCAAAGCTCAGAAGATAGGGCAGGGCGGGGGCGACGAAGCGCGCGGCCAGAACGGTCAGCACTGCGCCGACCGGCTCGACGATGCCGGAGAGCACGCCGCCCGCGAAGGCGCGCATGCGGCTCTGGCCCTCGGCGCGCAGCGGCAGGGAGATGATGGCCCCCTCGGGAAAATTCTGGATGGCGATGCCGAGCGAGAGCGCCAGCGCCCCAGCGGCCGAGATCTGGGCCGTTCCGGTCAGATATCCGGCGTAGACGACGCCGACGGCCATGCCCTCCGGGATGTTGTGCAGCGTCACGGCGAGGATCATCATGGTCGTCCGCTGCAGCTGCGTGCGCGGGCCCTCGGCCTGACCGGCGTTGCGGTGCAGGTGGGGGATGACGCGGTCGAGCAGCAGCAGGAAGGCCACGCCGATCCAGAAGCCGACGGCGGCGGGCAGGAACGAAAGACGGCCGAGCGCGGCAGACTGATCAATGGCCGGGATGAGCAGGCTCCAGACGGAGGCCGCGACCATCACACCGGCGGCAAAGCCGGTCAGGGCGCGCTGCAGCCGGTCGCCGAGCGCTCTGCGAAGGAAGAACACGCAGGCCGCGCCGAGCGTGGTGCCGAGAAACGGGATGAGGATCCCATAGAATGTTGTCATAGGCGCCTCCTATTGTGGTTAGTATATACTAACCACATGGTAGCATAAATCGCTGCAGGATGCAAGCCGGAAATCTCAAAAAAATGCCCGCCGCATCCGCGGCTGGCTGGCTCGAATCAGATCGTGCCGGTGATCTGCAGGGTGACCGTGCCGGGGCGGACTGTCCAAACGCCGGTCTCGGGGTCCTGCACGGTCGAAGCGGCCGGGACAGTGATCGCGGCGGGCACGGTCCGGAACAGACCGGTCGCCGTGTCGTAGGTGTAGTTGGCCGGAAGCCAGGTGTCGCCGTTATAGGTGACGGCGATGCCGCGCAGGATCGGATCGAAGCGGTCGGTGACGGTAATGCCCGCGGCTGCGTCGGCCGCAGCGCCGCCGTAGTTTTCGATCGCGAACGTATAGGTGAGCGTGCCGCTGTCGCTGACCTGCACGGGCTCGAGCACCTTGGTGATGCGCAGGTCCGGCTCTGTGGCTGCCGGGAGCGTCTCCACGGCCGTGACAGCCTCGGTCAGGCTGCCGCCGGTGACGGTCACGGTGTTCTCGATCGTGCCCTCTGCCGAGGGATCGGCAAAGGCATTGACGCGGGCCGTATAGACCAGTGTGCTTACGCCGCCTGCTGGAACGGTGACGCCCTCGATGCGGATGCCGTTTGCCAGTACTGTGACGGCCGGGGCCGTCTGCAGCACGCCGTTCATGAAATAGCGGAGCGTCCCTGCCTGATACGTCAGCGGCGTGAGCTGCACCGTGCCGCCCGTGGCAGGAAAGTTCGTCGTGCCGAGCGTGTCGGTCACGGTCAGCCCGGTCAGCGCCGCCGCACCGGTGCTGCGCAGCTGGACGACATAGGTCACAAGGTCGCCGGTGCGGTAGCTCTCTGCGGCTGCCGTTTTCGAGGCGGTCAGGACCTGCACGAGCTCGCCCGTGACGATGTTGGAGTTGACGGTGCCGCCGTTGTAGGTCAGCGTGGCCTGATTCGTAAAGGTTGCCATAGTATTTCTCCTTTCCGGAGAGCACATCGCCCTCCTTCGACAGCATATGCCGAAGGAGGGCGATCGGGAACCCGGCTCAGCGCCGCAGCCAGCCTGCGGGCAGCTCCGTGAGCGGGGCCGGGAACGAGACGCGCGCGCCGATCTCGGCAAAGCGCTCTGCCAGCGGCGCGGGGATGCGGCCGTCGGGGTCCGGGCTGAGGTTCAGCATGAAATTGGCGTGGCTGGCGAAGCACTGCTCCATGAGGCCGAGCGCCCAGTCGGCGCTCTTCGGCTCCTTTTCGTCGTCGCGGTAGAACCACGTCCGCGTCAGCTTCTGGCACAGTGCGCCGGGACCGGCAAAGCCGGGCGTCAGCTCCTGCCCGGCGCCGTTTTCGAAGAAGACGACGTCCGTGCCGGAGATGCCCTCCGTGCAGCCGATATTCATGAGCAGGCAGTTCGGCTGCAGGCGCTTGACGAGGGCATCGACTTCCTCGAACGGCAGCTCGCGGTAGGACGGGCCGCCCCACGGGGCGTTCCAGCCGTCTATAATAAGATAAGGTATCTCGCCGTAGTTCGTCAGCAGCTCCGTGATCTGCCCGAGCACGAGCTCGCGCTGCGCAGGGGGAAAGGAGCGCCGCCCGATCCCGGCCGTCAGGTCGAGCACGGAGAAGTACAGGCCTGCCTGCAGACCGGCTGCGCGGAAGGCCCGCAGGAATTCCGCGACGATGTCCGTCCGGACCGTGGCCTGCGCGACGCTGTGGTTCCCAAATTCGGACGGCCAGAGTGCGAAGCCCTCGTGGTGCTTTGCCGTCAGGACGGCAAAGCGGCAGCCTGCGCTTTTGGCGATCTGCGCCCAGCGATCGCAGTCCGGCGCGCGGGGCGCCCAGTCTGATTCGGGGAAGGGATAACGGCGCGGCTCTCCGCCGTTTTCCAGATCGAATTCCCAGTCGATGATGTCGGGGTTTGCGTGGAACTGCACGGCGGCACTGTTCCAGTGGATAAACGTGCCGAGCCGGAGGTTGATGAAGTCGCGCTGAAGCGCACAGAGATGGTCCATTCGCAGGCCCGCCTTTCCGATTTTCTATGGGATGATTATACGGGCAAAGCAGGCGTTCGTCAAGCCTCTGCGCGGCGCTGCGCGAAACGGCGCTGCAGAATGTGCATGTCGTGGAAATAGATGGGGACAAGGAAGCAGTCGGCCAGCAGCCATGCGGCGGGGTTTGCAAGGCAGATGGCGGTGTAGCCGATCCAGCGCACGACGGCAAAGCCGACAAAGCAGCGGGCGATCGTCTCAAACACCCCTGCAAACACGGCCTGCTGCGTGAAGCCGACGCCCTGAATGAGGAATCGGAGCACGTTGACAAGCGTCAGCAGGAAATAGCAGCTGGCGTTCCACACCAGAAACTGCTGCGCCAGCAGACCGATCTGGTTCCGGACGGCGGCGCTCTCCGCAGAGTCGAGGAACAGCAGCGACAGCTTGCCGCCGAAGAGGGCAAGAACGCCGAGGCCGAGGGCGGAATAGGCGAACATCAGCAGCACGCAGGCGCGCACGCCGCGGTGAATGCGGTCGAGCTTCATTGCGCCATAGTTCTGCCCGCCGTAGACGGCCATGGTCGTGCCTGCGGCGTCGAACGGACAGGTGAAGAGCTGACTGACCTTGTTTGCTGCGGTGACGGCTGCGATGGAGACCGCGCCGAGGCCATTCACGGCCGTCTGCACGACGATGGTGCCGATGGCGGTGACGGAATACTGCAGGCCCATCGGCACGCCGATGGCAAACAGCCGCGTGATATGTGTGCGGCTCGGCCGCAGCTCACCGGGGCGAAAACGCAGAACGGGATAGCGCTTTCCCATGATGGCCAGACACAGCAGGCCGGAGATGGCCTGCGAGATCACGGTCGCCCATGCCGGGCCCTCCACGCCCATGCCGAGCACGGCGACGGCCAGCAGGTCGAGCGCAACGTTCAGCAGGGAGGAGAGAACGAGAAAATAGATCGGGGTCCGGGAGTCTCCGAGCGAGCGGATGACGCCGGAGACGAGATTATAAAGGATGATGGCGGGGATGCCGAGGAAAATGACGAAGATGTAGTCGTAGGCATACCGGAAAATATTGTCCGGCGTGTTCATCCAGCGCAGCACGGGCGTGCACAGCAGTGCCGTGGCCACGGTGAGCACCACGGCGAACGCAGCCGAGAGCCAGATGCTGTTTGCCACAAAGCGGCGCAGCTCCGCCTCGTCGCCCTCACCGAATTTCTGCGCTACGGGGATGACGAAGCCGTTGCAGATGCCGATGCAGAAGCCGAGCACCAGAAAATTGACGGAGCTCGTCGAGCCGACGCCCGCAAGCGCGTCCATGCCGAGAAAACGGCCGACGACGAGCGTGTCTACCATATTATATAGTTGTTGGAACAGCAGGCCACCAAGCAGCGGCAGCAGAAAGCCGATGACCAGCCGCGTGGGGGAACCGGTCGTCAGGTTCCGGGATGCGGTTTTTGCCATAAGAGTCCCTCCGGAGTCCATAGAAATTTCAATTTCAAAAAACGTCTGCATTGTATTCTCTGACCGAAAAAAATACAATCCGCAACCTTCTGATTTTTTCGCGCAATTCGGGGTCGGAATCCGTCAGAATGTACAAAAACAGGATTTTTCCCTGAAAAATGGACGAATGGGCGGAAAAATCGGGCAAAAAAAGCCCGGCTTTCGGGAAGCCAGACGAAAAAATCAGGGGATATTCCAAAGAAATGCATTGACGCGGAAGAAAAAATGTGGTAAAATCAATACCCAATGCTGTGAAGTGCGGCGCAGGCCAACCTCCACCTCATGGTCAGATTATACCACAGACCGCGCCGCACGGCAAGGGACTAAAATGAAAAAACAGCAACTGACCCACGCGTGTCATTGCTGAGACAGCGCACGAAACGACGACAGAAAGGCGTGATCAAGCAAATGCAAGTCAAGGACGTGAACTATGGCAAGACCGTTCGCAAGAGCTATGCCAAGTATCAGGAGATCCTGCAGATGCCCAACCTGCTGAAGATCCAGAAGGACTCCTACGACTGGTTCCTGCGGGAGGGCCTGCATGAGGTCTTCCGCGATGTGGCCGCCATCAGCGACTACACCGGCAACCTCGAGCTGTCCTTCCTGGACTACTCCCTCGACGAGAAGCCCAAGTACACCATTGAAGAGTGCAAGGAGCGCGACGCCACCTATGCGAAGCCGATCAAGGTCCGCGTGCGCCTGCTCAACAAGCAGTCCGGCGAGATCAAGGATCAGGAGATCTTCATGGGCGATTTCCCGCTCATGACCAACGGCGGCACGTTCGTCATCAACGGCGCAGAGCGCGTCATCGTCTCCCAGATCGTCCGCAGCCCCGGCATGTACTTCGGCGATACCGTGGATAAGGCCGACCAGCACATCTATACCGCAACGGTCATCCCGTACCGCGGCGCATGGCTGGAATATGAGACCGACCTGCAGGACGTGTTCTACGTCCGTATCGATAAGAACCGCAAGCTCCCCATCACCTGCCTCATCCGTGCTCTCGGCGTGGAGACCGACGCGCAGATTTTGGAGCTGTTCGGCGAGGATCCCCGCATCGTCGCCACGCTGGAGCGCGACCCGTGCAAGACCCGCGAGGACAGCCTCCTCGAGATCTACCGCCGTCTGCGCCCGGGCGAGCCGCCCACGGTCGACAACGCCGCGGCCTATCTCGACGCGCTGTTCTTCGATCCGCGCCGCTACGACGTCTCCCGTGTCGGCCGCTACAAGTTCAATAAGAAGATGGACATCTGGACCCGCCTGAGCGGTCAGGAGCTGGCCGAGCCGGTCGCTGACCCGCTGACGGGCGAGATCCTTGCCATGCCGGGCACTGTCCTGACCCGTGCACAGGCGCAGGCCCTGTCGGCCCGCGGCGTGTGCGACGCCGTCATCCGCGTCGGCGACAAGGACCACAAGGTCTTCTCGAACTACATGGTCGACATGAAGAACTTCGTGGACTTCGACCCGGAGCAGTACGGAATCCACGAGAAGGTCTGCCGCAAGGTCCTGTTCGAGATGCTCGAGCAGCTCAAGGGTGCGGCTCCCGAGGCCTGGGAGGATGCCATTGAGGAGCGCCGCGATGAGCTCATTCCGAAGCACATCACGCGCGACGATATCCTCGCCACCATCAACTATCTCAACTGCGTCGTCATCGGCGCGGGCACGACGGACGACATCGACCACCTCGGCAACCGCCGTCTGCGCTGCGTGGGCGAGCTGCTGCAGAATCAGTTCCGCGTCGGCTTCACCCGCCTCGAACGCGTCATCCGCGAGCGCATGACCGTGCAGGATCTCGATACCGTTACGCCGCAGAGCCTCATCAACATCCGCCCGGTCACAGCGGTCATCAAGGAATTCTTCGGCTCCTCGCCGCTGTCCCAGTTCATGGATCAGAATAACCCGCTGGCAGAGCTGACGCACAAGCGCCGCCTGTCTGCCCTCGGCCCCGGCGGCCTGAGCCGTGAGCGCGCTTCCTTCGATGTCCGAGACGTCCACTACAGCCACTACGGCCGTATGTGCCCGATCGAGACGCCGGAAGGTCCGAACATCGGCCTGATCAACTATCTGGCGAGTTACGCCCAGATCAATGAATACGGCTTCGTCGAAGCGCCGTACCGCAAGGTCGAGCGCATCTATGACGAAAACGGCAAATATGTCGGCTCCCGCGTGACGGATGAGGTGGAATACATGTCCGCCGACGTCGAGGACGACTACCATATCGCGCAGGCAAAGGAGCCGGTCGACGAGAACGGCATGCTCCTCAATGAGCGCATCACCTGCCGCCACCGCGACGAGATCATCGCCGTCGATCGCGAGGTCATCGACTATATCGACGTCTCGCCGAAGATGATGACCTCCATCGCAACGGCCTTCATCCCCTTCCTGCAGAACGACGACGCGAACCGTGCCCTGATGGGCGCGAACATGCAGCGTCAGGCCGTGCCGCTGATGGTCACGGAGGCCCCGATCGTCGCCACCGGCGTCGAGCAGAAGTGCGCCGTGGACTCTGAGGTCTGCATCAAGGCCGAGGGCGACGGCGTCGTTACCCGCGTCTCCGCCGACGGCGTGAGCGTGCGCTATGACGACGGCAGCGTCCGCGACTACACCCTGACGAAGTTCGCCCGCTCCAACCAAGGCACCTGCGTCAACCAGCGCCCGATCGTCGCGGTCGGCGAGCGTGTGACGACGGAGCAGGTCCTGGCCGACGGCCCCGCCTGCTCGCAGGGCGAGATCGCACTGGGCAAGAACGTGCTTGTCGGCTTCGTCACCTGGGAAGGCTATAACTACGAGGACGCCATCCTGCTCAATGAGCGCCTGGTGCGCGAGGACGTCTTTACGTCCATTCATATTGAAGAATACGAGACCGAGTCCCGCGACACGAAGCTCGGGCCGGAGGAGATCACCCGCGATATCCCGAACGTCGGCGAGGACACCCTCAAGGACCTCGACGAGAACGGCGTCATCCGCATCGGCGCAGAGGTCAAGTCCGGCGATTATCTCGTCGGTAAGGTCACCCCGAAGGGCGAGACCGAGCTGACGGCTGAGGAGCGCCTGCTGCGCGCCATTTTCGGCGAAAAGGCCCGCGAGGTCCGCGATACCTCCCTGAAGGTCCCGCACGGCGAGTCCGGCATCATCGTGGACGTCAAGGTCTTCACCCGCCAGAACGGCGACGAGATGGCCCCCGGCGTCAATAAGATCGTCCGCGTCTATATCGCACAGAAGCGTAAAATTTCCGTCGGCGATAAGATGGCCGGCCGCCACGGCAACAAGGGCGTCGTTTCCCGCATCCTCCCGGAGGAGGATATGCCGTTCCTCCCGGACGGCACGCCGCTGGATATCGCTCTGAACCCACTGGGCGTTCCGTCCCGTATGAACATCGGACAGGTCCTGGAGGTCCACCTCGGCTACGCCGCCCACGCCCTCGGCTGGAAGGTCGCAACGCCGATCTTCGACGGCGCGAACGAGAAGGACATCCGCGAGACTCTGAAGCTTGCCGGTCTTCGCGAGGACGGCAAAACGGTCCTGTATGACGGCCGCACCGGCGAGCCGTTCGATAACCTTGTCACGGTCGGCTATCCGTATTACCTCAAGCTCCATCATCTGGTCGATGATAAGATCCATGCCCGCTCCACCGGCCCGTACAGCATGGTCACGCAGCAGCCGCTCGGCGGCAAGGCACAGTTCGGCGGCCAGCGCTTCGGCGAAATGGAAGTCTGGGCCCTCGAGGCCTACGGTGCAGCCCACACGCTGCAGGAGATCCTGACCGTGAAGTCCGACGACGTGACCGGCCGTGTCAAGACGTACGAAGCCATCGTCAAGGGCCACAACGTGCCGAAGCCCGGTGTTCCGGAGTCCTTCAAGGTCCTTGTCAAGGAGCTGCAGGCCCTGTGCCTCGACGTTCGCGTGCTCGACGATCAGGGTGAGGAGATCGAGCTGCGGGAGGATGACGATGATGATGAGATCGTCTACACCGACTCCGGCCGCGAGAATCTGGTCACCGATGAGAACGAGGTGCTCTCCTCCGGCTACGGCATCGATGCCGACAGCGAGGCGAAGCAGGGCCTCGACGCTCTGGAAAAGATCATCGGCATCGACGATGACGAGGAAGAGGAAGACCCCGAGCCGGAGTGCCCGTATGACATCTCCGATGCGCCCGAGGACGAAGAATAAGGAGGAGGCAGACGATGAGCAATAAAACCTTCAGCGCGATCAAAATCGGCATTGCTTCTCCGGAAATGATCCGCGACTGGTCTTACGGCGAGGTCAAAAAGCCGGAGACCATCAACTACCGCACCCTGAAGCCCGAGCGCGACGGCCTGTACTGCGAGCGCATCTTCGGACCGACGAAGGACTGGGAGTGCCACTGCGGCAAGTATAAGAAGATCCGCTTCAAGGGCAAGATCTGCGATCGCTGCGGCGTCGAGGTCACCCGGAGCAAGGTGCGCCGCGAGCGCATGGGCCACATCGAGCTGGCCGCGCCGTGCAGCCACATCTGGTATTTCAAGGGTATCCCCTCCCGCATGGGCCTGCTGCTGGACATCAGCCCGCGCATTCTGGAGAAGGTCCTGTATTTTGCCAACTATATCGTCACGGATCCCGGCGACACGCCCCTGAGCAAGTGCCAGATCCTGACGGAAAAAGAATACCGCGACATGCGCGAAAAGTATGAGAACGATTTCGAGGCCGGTATGGGCGCCGAGTCCGTGCAGAAGCTGCTGGCCGAGATCGATCTCGAGGCCCTGTGCAGCCAGCTCCGCAGCGAGCTCGTCAACGCCAGCGGCCAGAAGAAGCTGCGCATCATCAAGCGGCTCGAGGTCGCCGAGGCCTTCCGCGCTTCCGGCAACAAGCCCGAGTGGATGATCATGAATGTCCTGCCGGTCATCCCGCCGGACATCCGCCCGATGGTCCAGCTCGACGGCGGTCGTTTCGCAACGTCCGACCTCAATGACCTCTACCGCCGCGTCATCAACCGCAACAACCGCCTCAAGCGCCTCATCCAGCTCAATGCGCCGGATATCATTATCCGCAACGAAAAGCGCATGCTGCAGGAGGCCGTGGATGCCCTCATCGACAACGGCCGCCGCGGCCGCGCTGTCACCGGTGCGAACAACCGCGCGCTGAAGTCCCTGTCCGACATGCTCAAGGGCAAGCAGGGCCGCTTCCGTCAGAACCTGCTGGGCAAGCGCGTCGACTATTCCGGCCGTTCTGTTATCGTCGTCGGCCCGGAGCTGAAGCTCTATCAGTGCGGCGTGCCGAAGGAAATGGCCATTGAGCTGTTCCGCCCGTTTGTCATGAAGAAGCTCGTCGAGGACGGTGTTGCCAACAACATCAAGAGCGCCAAGAAGAAGATCGACAAGGGCGAGCCCGAGGTCTGGGATGCCCTCGAGGACATCATCAAGGACCGCCCCGTCATGCTCAACCGTGCGCCGACGCTGCACCGCCTCGGCATTCAGGCCTTTGAGCCGGTGCTGGTCGAGGGCCGCGCCCTGAAGCTGCACCCGCTGTGCTGCACCGCCTTCAACGCCGACTTCGACGGCGACCAGATGGCGATCCACGTCCCGCTGTCGGCAGAGGCCCAGGCTGAGGCCCGTGTGCTGATGCTCTCCGCAAACAACCTGCTGCGTCCGCAGGACGGCAAGCCTGTCACCGTGCCGACGCAGGATATGATCCTCGGTACCTACTACCTGACCTATGTCCGTCTTGGCAAGGAGGAGAAGGGTGCGGAGCAGGTCTTTGTGACCGATGCGGGCGACTTCGACCTTCCCGTGAACCAGCTCGTCGACGGCGACCTTGTGGAAGCCGCGGTCGAGAAGGCCGAGAATGAGAAGAAGCGCGCCCCGTCCTATCTGCCGCTGCATGCCTACTCCAGCGTCGATGAGGCCATCACGGCCTATGCCGACGGCTGCATCGGCCTGCATGCGCCCATCCGCGTGCGCTACGGCAAGGAGATCGACGGCGTGATGCAGTATCGCATCATCACGGCGACGGTCGGCCGCCTGATCTTCAACGAGCCGATCCCGCAGGACCTTGGCTTCGTGGACCGCAGCGATCCCGCGCATCTGTTCGACCTTGAGGTCAGCTTCCTTGTTGGCAAGAAGAAACTCGGCGTCATCATCGACAAGTGCATCCGCCGTCACGGCTTCACCATCGCCACCGAGATGCTCGATCGCGTCAAAGCCCTCGGCTACAAGTACTCCACGAAGGGCGCCATCACCGTCTCCATCGCCGATATGGCCATCCCGGAGAAGAAGTACGCTCTCATCGAAGAGGCCGAGAAGCAGACGGTCAAGATCGACCGCCAGTACAAGCGCGGCTTCCTCACGAACGACGAGCGCTATCGCCTCGTTGTCCACCAGTGGGAGCAGACGATCAAGGACGTCACCGGCGCTCTGCAGGAGAACCTTGACCGCTTCAACCCGATCTATATGATGGCCGACTCCGGCGCCCGCGGCAGCATGAACCAGATCCGTCAGCTCGCCGGTATGCGCGGCCTGATGGCAGATACGAACGGCCGCACGATCGAGATTCCGATCAAGGCAAACTTCCGTGAAGGCCTTTCCGCTCTGGAATACTTCATCTCCTCCCGAGGCGCCCGTAAGGGCTTGACCGACACTGCGCTGCGTACCGCCGACTCCGGCTACCTGACGCGCCGTCTGGTCGACGTCTCGCAGGAGGTCATCATCCGCATCCCCGACTGCGGCACGACGCATGGCATCCACCTGTCCGAGGTCGTGGAAAAGGGCCAGGTCATCGAGTCCTTCGGCTCCCGCATCCATGGCCGCTTCCCGGTGCATGATATCGTCGATCCGGAGACGGGCGAGGTGCTCATCCCGAATAACCGCATGATGCATGAGGACGATGCCAAGATGCTCGAGGCACACGGCATTCACTCCGTCTATGCCCGTACCGTGCTCGGCTGCCGCGCCCGCAGCGGCGTCTGCGCCAAGTGCTACGGCATGAACCTTGCAACGTCCGAGCTTGTGAACCTCGGCGAGGCGGTCGGCATCATCGCCGCCCAGTCCATCGGCGAGCCGGGCACGCAGCTGACCATGCGTACCTTCCACACCGGCGGCGTTGCCGGCGACGATATCACGCAGGGCCTTCCGCGAGTCGAAGAGCTCTTCGAGGCCAGAAAGCCGAAGAAGATGGCGGCCATTGCAGAGATCGACGGCGTCGTCGAGATCGACGAGAGCCACCGCAGCGCGCTGCGCGACATCACGATCACCGCGGACGACGGCGAGGTCAAGCTCTATCAGGTCCCGTATTCCGTCGGCCTGAAGGTCGAGCAGGGAAAGCGTGTGCGCAAGGGCGAGCCCATCACCGACGGCGCGCTCAACCCGCATGACGTGCTGCGCATTTCCGGTGTCGAGGCCGTGCAGGAATATCTGACGCAGGGCGTTCTGGCCGTGTACCGCCAGCAGGGTGTTGACATTAACGACAAGCACATCGAGGTCATCATCCGCCAGATGATGCGCAAGGTGCGCGTCGAGGATCCCGGCGACACCACGCTCCTGAGCGGCACCGTCGTGGATGTCTATGAGTTCGAGGACGCCAATGCCGTTGTGCAGGCACGCATCGATGCCGGCGAGACGGACCTCCGTCTGGCCACGGATTCCCTCATCCTCATGGGTATCACGAAGGCTTCCCTTGCCACGGAGTCCTTCCTCTCCGCAGCCTCCTTCCAGGAGACGACGAAGGTCCTGACCGAAGCCGCCATCAAGGGCAAGGTAGACCATCTGGTCGGCCTGAAGGAGAACGTCATCATCGGCAAGCTCATCCCCGCCGGTTCCGGCCTCGATATCTACCGCGATTTCGAGCCGACCAACTGGCCGGAGTCCTCCGTGACGCAGAGCATGATCGATAACGAGCAGAAGTAAATAAAATTCCCGCGCCATTGCGGCTTCGGCCTCCGCCGGACCGCGTGGTGCAGCTGAAAAGCCAATCAGCCCGTGCAGTGGATCGCTGCACGGGCTTTTTGCACGTCCAAATGCCTCGCAGAGTTCGCCGCCCGCAGGCGGCGAATGAAGTAAGATCATTTTCTCCGGCGGCGTGTACGTCGGAGAAAATACCGCTCAGTCCGCCAGTGTGCGAATTGTCCGCCCTTGGCGGGCGATTCGTGCGCGCAGCGGACTGCAAGCCTTTTGCCGGAAAAGCCCGAAGGGGTTTCCCGGCAGTTGAGCCTGTGCAGCGATTTGCTGTACGGGCCTTTTTGTGCGCCTTGGGGCTTGTTACCATAATATAGACAAACATATGTTCAAAAATTCGGTTTTCGCGGGTTTATGGGAAAAATTTCCGGAAAAATCTCGGGCAGAATCCGAAAAAGTGATTGCATTTTTGGGGCAGGAATAGTATACTACAAGCGAAGTGGAGCGAAATGGATGAAATGTGAGCAAAATGGAGCGGAGGTGAGGGAATGTTCGGCAAATACAAGCACACGCTTGACCCCAAGGGACGGCTGTTCGTTCCCGCCAAGCTGCGCGAGGAGCTCGGCAGCGCGTTCTATGTTGCCCGTTCACTGGACCCCTGCCTGACGGTCTATACCGAGGAGGAGTGGCAGCGCATCGTCGAGCGCAGCAAGGCTGCGCCGTCGTCCAAGGCCCGCGGCCTGCGCACGTTCTTTGCCAACGTCGTCCGCTGTGAGCCGGACAAGCAGGGCCGCTTCCTGCTGCCGGACGATCTCCGCAAATATGCCGGGATCCAGCAGGAGGTCTATTTCCTCGGGCAGGCCGGCCGCGCTGAGATCTGGGCGGCAGAGCGCTACGAGGAGGAAGAGGCCAATGTCTCCGCCGAGGAGCTGGCCGCACTGATGGAAGAGATCGGGATCTGATGGAATTTCAACATAAATCCGTATTGCTGCAGGAGTGTATTGACGCGCTGAACATCCGCCCGGACGGGATCTACCTCGACGGGACGCTCGGCGGCGCAGGGCATTCCAGTCAGATCGCCCGCCGCCTGACGGAGGGTGGGCGTCTCATCGGCGTGGACCGCGACCGCACGGCGCTGGCCGCCGCAAAGGAGCGCTTAGCCCCCTATGCCGACCGCGTGACACTCGTGCATTCCAATTTTGCGGAGATCGACGCGATCCTCGATTCCCTTGGCATTCCGGCCGTGGACGGCATGCTGTTCGACCTCGGCGTTTCGTCGCCGCAGCTCGACGATGCTTCGCGCGGCTTTTCCTACATGGCGGACGCCCCGCTCGATATGCGCATGGATAAGGACGACGCGCTCACGGCGGGGGCGGTCGTCAACACCTGGCCGCAGGGCGAGCTGCGCCGCATTCTCTATGATTACGGCGAGGAGCGCTATGCACCGCAGATCGCGGCAGCCATCTGCCGGGCGCGTGAGAAAGCGCCCATCGAAACGACGCTGGAGCTGGTGGACATCATCCGCTCGGCCATGCCCGCGCAGGCGCTGCGCGAAAAGCAGCACCCCGCAAAGAGAAGCTTTCAGGCCATCCGCATCGCCGTGAACGATGAGCTCGGCGCCGTCAGCCGCATGATGCAGGCTGCGGTCGGCCGCCTCAATCCCGGCGGCAGACTGGCCGTCATCACCTTCCATTCGCTCGAGGACCGCATCGTCAAGAGCGAGATGCAGCAGGCGGCGCGCGGCTGCACCTGCCCGCCGGAATTCCCGGTGTGCGTCTGCGGCAAAAAGCCGCTCGTGAAGCTCGTTACGCGCAAGCCTATCGTCTCCGGCCCTGCGGAGCTGGAGGAAAATCCCCGCGCCCGGAGCGCAAAGCTCCGCGTTGCGGAAAAACTTTGACAGAAAGGATGAGCCACCATGGCAGACCCTTATCGCAGCAACGGCTCGGCGGCCTATGATGTCCGCCGCCGGAATACCGCACAGCCTCTGGAGCAGCCGGAGCGTCTGCCGGACGCGCCTGCGCGGCGCAAGCCGGCGCGCCATGTCCGTGCACGTCTGGGTATCTCGCCCCTGACGGCGCTCGGCGCGGCCGCCGCCGTGCTGATGCTTGCTCTGGTGGTTTTCAGTTATATCCGCCTCTATGAGGCGCGCAGCGATGTCGGCAAGCTGCAGACGCAGCTCAGCACGCTGGAGGAGCAGCAGGCCAGACTGCAGTCGCAGTATGACAATGCCCTCGATCTCGAGCAGATCGAAAAGCGCGCCAAGGAGCTTGGCATGCGCCAGCCGGGCAGCTCGCAGATCATCTATGTGCAGGTCGATGCGGACGATACGACGGAGGTCTATGCCGCGCCTGCGGAGAAGAATGTGTTCGTCCGCGTGATCGACGCATTCCGCAGCGCCTTTACGGACGCCATCAACTACTTCTCCTGAGCCTGCCGCAGAATTTCGGGAGGGACGGCCATTTCAGGCATGGTCCCGCCGCCCGATTCATATCGTATACAGAGCATGGGCGGTGAGTGAGAATTGCCGCCCATCTTTTTTCCACTGTTTTGCCCCGGGAGGGAATACTATGAAGCAGCAACCGCAGAGAAGACGCCGCCGCGCGCCGAAGCGCGAGGAGGTCTCGACGACCCATGTGCGCAAGGGCATCTTTTTCCTGATGATCCTGCTGGGTGTCGTCAGCTTTTGCGCTGTGGCGGGCATGCTCGTGAAGCTCATGCTCGTCGACCACGATTATTATGAGGCAAAGGCCATCCGCAACCAGACCCGCAGCACGAGCGTCACCGCCTCGCGCGGCACGATCTATGACCGCAACGGCAATGTGCTGGCGGCCTCGTCGAGCGTGGAGAATGTTTTCCTCGACCCGCTGGAGCTGTCGCAGAACAAGGTCGACGTCCCGGCGCTGGCAAAGAAGCTCGCGGCCGTGCTCGATCTGGATGCGGGCTGGATCGAGGAGCAGGCCGCCGATACGAGCCTGCGCTACAAGGTCATCAAGCGCCGCCAGGCGCAGGAGGTCTGCGACAAGGTCCGCGAGATCATTGCGGAGGATAAGATCATCGGCGTGCATCTCGAGCCGGATTCGCAGCGCTACTATCCCTATCACGATGTCGCGGCGCAGATCATCGGCTTTACGAACACCGAGAATGTCGGCTCCGAGGGGCTGGAGGCCTATTATAATGACGAGCTGCAGGGCACGGCCGGAGCCGTCATCACGACGAAGGGCAACTACGAGACGCAGATGCTCTATTCCTATGAGAAGTATTATCAGGCGTCCGACGGCGACAGCATCCACCTGACGCTCGACACGACGGTGCAGTATTATCTGCAGAAGCAGATGCAGGATGCCGTGGACCGCTATGACGTGCTCAACGGTGCGTTCGGCATCGTTATGAACTGCAAAACGGGCGAGATCGTCGCCATGTGCACGCTCGGCAGCTATGACCCGAACGATTATCAGGAAATTTATGACGAGGACCTGCGCACACAGATCGAGGAGCTTTACACCAAGGCGGAAAAGCAGCCCGAAAATTCCACGGCCCGCACGGAGGCCTTCAACGCCTATAACGCCGCCGTGCGCGACGCCCGCCTGAAGCAGTGGCGCAACCGCTGCGTCTCCGACGGCTATGAACCTGGCTCGACGTTCAAGATCCTCACGCTGGCGGCGGCGCTCGATTCCGGCGCAGTCACGACGGCCGATACGTTCTACTGCGGCGGCTCCGAGAAGATCGAGGGCCGCGAGCAGATCCTCAACTGCTGGAACCATGCCGGCCACGGCAGCGAGACCACGGCGCAGGCCCTGCAGAAATCCTGCAACATCGCCTTCGCCCACATCGGCCTGCGGACGGGCGGCGGCACGCTGTATGACTACTGCCGCGCCTTCGGCCTGATGGAGCAGACGGGCATCGACCTGCCCGGCGAGGCCTCCGGCGTGTTCCACACGCGCGAGCGCCTGGCCAACACCGCCTCCTACGGCACGAGCTACCTCATCGCAACGTCGTTCGGCCAGACCATCAAGCCGACGCCCATCCAGCTCGTCACGGCTATTTCCGCCGTGGTGAACGGCGGCTACCTGCTCGAGCCCTATGTCGTCTCGGAGATCGTCGACTCCGAGGGCAACGTCGTGCAGCAGAACGCCCGCACCGTCGTGCGGCAGGTCATCTCCGAGGAGACGTCCGCCACGATGCGGCAGATCATTGAGTCCGTCGTCACGGAGGGCACGGCAAAGAACGGCAGCGTCGTCGGCTACCGCATCGGCGGCAAGACCGGAACGGCCGAAAAGACCGACCAGACCGATTCGAACGGCCAGCAGACGAACGACAAGATCGTCTCGTTTGTCGGCATTGCGCCGATGGACGATCCGGAGTATGTGGTACTCATCGCACTTGATACGCCGAACCCCGCCACCGGCACGTATATCTCCGGCGGCGTTATGGCCGCGCCGACCGTCGCCCGCGTGATGGAGGATATCCTGCCCTATCTCGGCGTCGAGCCGGATTATTCCGAGGTGGATATGTCCCGCGTGACGGTTCGCATGCCGAATCTGGCCGGGAAGACCGAGTCCGAGGCGGCTGCCATTCTGGAGGAAGATCACCTGAACTACAAGATCATCGGCGACGGCGACAAGATCGTCAGCCAGATCCCGGCCCACGGCCGTGAGCTGCCCGGCAATTCGACCGTGCTGCTCTATACGGACGATTCCATGCCGACCGACGAGGTCGAGGTGCCGAACCTGACGGGTATGACCGTGGCGCAGGCCAGCACGACGCTGTCCCAGCTCGGGCTCTATCTGCAGGCCAAGGGCACGGATTCGAATGCATGGTACGTCGTGGTGACAAAGCAGGACATCGACGCCGGAACAAAGGTCCCGCGCGGCACGATGATCGCCGTCACATTCACGGATACGACCGCACTGGATTAAAGAAGGTTGAATGCAATGAAATTACACGAGCTTTTGCAGGGCATCGAGGTGCTCGAACAGAACGCCGACCCGGAGCTGGAGCTGACGGGCGTGAGCTATGATTCCCGCTCGACCGCGCCCGGCGAGCTGTTTGCCGCCATTTCGGGCTATGCCACGGACGGCCACCGCTTCATTCCCGCCGCCCTTGCGCGCGGCGCGGCCTGTGTGCTGTGCGAGCACGACATGCCGGAGCACACGCCGTGGGTGCGCGTGCGCGATGCGCGCGCGGCGCTGGCGCAGCTCGGCTGCAACTGGTTCGGCCATCCGGCGGAGCGCCTGTGCATGATCGGCGTGACGGGGACGAACGGCAAGACGACCGTGACCTGCCTTGTCAAGCATGTGCTCGAGCAGACGCTCGGCGCGAAGGTCGGCCTCATCGGCACGATCGAAAACCGCATCGGCGACACCGTCGTCCCCACGGAGCGCACGACGCCCGAGAGCTTTGCTCTGCAGGGCCTGCTGCGGCAGATGCTCGATGCGGGCTGCACGCATGTGGTGATGGAGGTCTCGTCCCATGCGCTGGCGCTGCACCGCGTGGACGGCATCCCGTTCACGGTCGGTGCGTTCACGAACCTGACGGAGGACCACCTCGATTTCCATAAGACCATGGAGGCCTACGGAGCCGCCAAGGCCCGCCTGTTCCGGCTTTGCCGGACGGGTGTGCTCAATGCGGACGATCCGGCCTACCGGACCATGCTGCAGGGCGCGGCCTGTGCGCTGCTGCTCGTCGGCACCGGGAAGGACGCCGCGCTGCGCGCAGAGCAGGTGCAGCTTGCGCCGGATCATGTGGCGATGGACGTGCGGGAAGGGGAGAAGGCGGCACATGTCCGCATCGGCATCCCCGGCCGCTTCACGGTCTCGAACGCGCTTCTGACGCTCGGCATTGCCCGCGCCCTCGGCATTGGGCTGGAGGACGCCTGCCGCGCGCTCGGCACGGCGGCGGGCGTAAAGGGCCGCATCGAGGTCGTGCCCACGCCGGGCCGCGATTACACCGTTCTCATCGACTATGCCCACACGCCGGACGGACTGGAGAACATTCTCCGTTCCGTGCGCGACTTCTGCCGCGGCCGCCTCATTGTGCTGTTCGGCTGCGGCGGCGACCGCGACCGGACAAAGCGCCCCATCATGGGCGAGATCGCCGCGCGGCTGGCCGACGTGCTCGTTGTGACGTCGGATAACCCCCGCACGGAGGAGCCGATGGCCATCATCCGCGAGATCCTTGCCGGGATCCCGCAGACGGAGAAGCCCGTCTATGTGGAGGAGAACCGCCGCAGGGCCATCCGCATGACCTTGCGTTTCGCGCAAAAAGATGATATGATAGTGCTCGCCGGAAAAGGACATGAGACCTATCAGGTTCTCGGTACGGAAAAAATTCACTTTGACGAGCGCGAGGAAGTCGCCGCTTGTCTGCAAGAGGAAGACCATGAGCAATAAGACCCTGACGCTCGGGCAGGCCGCCGCGTGGTGCGGCGGTCAGATCGCCCCCGAGCTGGAAGAACGGCCGTTTTTCGGCGCAAATTTTGATTCTCGCCTGATCCGGCCCGGCGAGCTGTTCGCAGCCCTGCCCGGCGCGCGCGACGGCCATGACTTTGCGGCCTCCGCGCTGGAGCGCGGCGCGGCTGCCGTGCTGGCCAGCCGCCCGGTTGACGGCCCCGCGATCTATGTCGAAGACACGTCCCGCGCCCTGCGTGACATCGCCCGCGGCTACCGCGAGAGCCTGCCGTGCCGCTGCGTCGGCATCACGGGAAGCGTCGGCAAGACGACGACGAAGGAAATGATCGCCGCCGTCCTGCGCACGGCACTGCGCACGCAGTGGACGGAAAAGAATTATAACAATGAGATCGGCCTGCCGGTCAGCGTCCTGCGGCTGAAGCCGGACTGCGAGGCGGCCGTGCTCGAGATGGGAATGAACCACTTCGGCGAGCTGTCCGTGCTCACGCGCATCGCGCAGCCGGACCTGGCTGTGATCACGAACATCGGCACGATGCACATCGAAAATCTCGGCTCGCGCGAGGGCATCCTCCGCGCCAAGCTTGAGATCCTCGAGGGTCTGCGTCCCGGCGGACGCGTGATCTTCAATGGGGACGACGCCCTGCTGCGGCCGCTGGCCGCGCGGTATCACGCCGTGTGCTTCGGCCTGTCCGAGGGCTGCGACGTGCGCGCCTCCCGCGTGTGCGAATCGGCGGAGGGAAGCAAATTTACGGTCCACGCCTTCGGAAAGAGCTTTGAGGCCGCACTGAGCGTGCCGGGCCTGCACAATGTGCTCGACGCACTGGCAGCTGCGGCCGTCGGCCTGCTGCTCGGGCTGAGCCCGGAGCAGATTGCAGAAGGCCTGCGGTCCTATGCGCCGCTGCGGCAGCGGGTCAGCCATGCGGCGGGCATGACGATCATTGATGACTGTTACAACGCCGGACCCGAGTCCATGCGTGCCGCGCTGCGGGTGCTGGCAGGCACGCCGACGGAGGGGCGCCGCATCGCTGTACTCGGCGGCATGCTGGAGCTGGGCGATTTTGCGCCGGAGCTCCATGCCGGGGTCGGCCGCGAGGCCGCAAAGACGGCGGATCTGCTGCTGGCCTACGGCCCGTGCAGCGAATGCTATGTGCAGGGCGCGCACGAGGCGGGCCTTGCCGGGGCACGGGCCTTTGCCACGCACGATGCGCTCGTCGCTGCGCTGGAGGAGACCTGCCGCGCAGGAGACACGCTGCTGTTCAAGGGCAGCCACGGCATGCATATGGAGCAGGTGCTTGCACGCCTTTTGAAAACGAAAGAACATATGGGGGAATGAAAAATGGAACCTACGCTGATCTGGATCCTTGTTTCGGTGCTGGGCGGCTTTGTCCTGGCGCTGCTGCTCGGCCGGGTGCTCGTCCCGGCGCTGCGCGCGCTGAAGGCGGGCCAGTCCATCCGGGAAGTCGGCCCGAAGTGGCATCAGGGCAAGGCGGGCACGCCGACCATGGGCGGCATCGTCTTTATTCTGTCGTCGCTTTTGTGCATCGTCACCGGCTGGTATGCCATGCGCGAGACCGGCGACTATAAGCACCTGTTCGTGCTGGCGCTGGCGCTGATGTTCGGCCTGATCGGCTTTGCCGATGACTTCATCAAGGTGAAGAAAAAGCGCAATCTCGGCCTGACGGGCCTGCAGAAGCTCGTTCTGCAGGTACTGGCTGCCTGCCTGTTCCTCGCCGGCATGCATTTTACGAATGCCCTGACGTATGATCTCTATGTCCCGTTTGTCCGGGAACCGCTCGTCCACATCCCGCCGCTGGTCTATCTGGCGCTGTCCGTGTTCATCATCGTCGGCTGCGTCAACGCCGTCAACCTGACGGACGGCATCGACGGCCTTGCCACGGGCGTGACGCTTCCCGTGATGCTGTTCTTCACGCTCGTGTCCATGACGGCAAAGCAGTGGGGCCTTGCCACGTTCCCGGCGACGCTTGTCGGCGCGCTCGGCGGCTTCCTGTTCTATAATTTCTATCCCGCCAAGACATTTATGGGAGATACCGGCTCGCTGTATCTCGGCGGCGCGGTGTGCGGCCTTGCCTATGCGCTCGATATGCCGCTCGTGCTGCTGTTCGTGGGCCTCATCTACATCATTGAGACGCTGTCCGATATCCTGCAGGTGAGCTACTTCAAGCTGACGCATGGCAAGCGCATCTTCAAGATGGCCCCGATCCATCATCATTTTGAAATGTGCGGCTGGTCGGAGAAAAAGATCTGGGTGGTCTTCGTCTCCGTCACCGTGATCATGTGCGTGATCGCCTGGTTCGGCGTGCGCATCTGGTTCTGATCTGATTTCTGCACGCTATCCCGCGGAGAGGAGGTGCGGCCATGTCCCACAGAGAAAAGCAACTGAAAAAGAGCGCGGTGCGTGTTGTGGAGAGCGATCTCGGCGTCATTGACCTGCCGTACCTGCTGCTGACGCTGCTGCTGGTGGCCATCGGTCTGCTGGTGCTGTTCTCCGCAAGCTATGCCCGCGCTTATTACGAGACGAAAAACGCGGCCTCAGTCTTCGTGAATCAGCTCATCTTTGCCGTGATGGGCATCGGTGTGATGTGGCTCATCAGCCGCGTGCCATATGAATGGTATCAGAAGCTGTCGCTCCTGATCCTGGCTGCGTCCATCGGCCTGCTGGTCCTCGTGCCGTTCATCGGCACGGAGAGCGGCGGCGCGACGCGCTGGCTCGACTTCGGCTTCGTGAGCTTCCAGCCGTCCGAGATTGCAAAATTCGGCGTCATCTGCTCGTTTGCGGCCATTATGGCGGCGCACACGCGGGATATGAAGACGATCCGCTACGGCGTGGCGCCCTATGTCGTGATCCTCGGCATCATCGCCGTGCTGCTCTACCTCGAACCGCACATGTCTGCGACGCTCATCATTCTGGCACTCGGCTTTATCCTCATGACGCTCGGCGGTACGGACTGGAAGTATTTGGTCGGCCTTGTTATTCTGGGCTGCCTGCTCGTTGCCGTTTATCTTCTGACGAAGGGCTACACCGGCGGACGCATCAGCGCATGGCTGCACCCGGAGAACGACCCGCTCGACAAGGGCCTGCAGGTGCTGCAGTCGCAGTATGCCATCGGCTCCGGCGGCCTGCTGGGCCTCGGCTTCGGCCGCGGCCGCCAGAAGTATCTCTACCTGCCGGAGGAGCACAACGACTATATCTTCGCCATTGCGTGCGAGGAGCTGGGCTTTGTAGGAGCCATCGGCATCCTCATCCTGTTCGCTCTGCTCATCATCCGCGGCTACTGGATTGCCATGCATGCGCGCGACCGCTTCTCCATGCTGCTGGCCGCAGGCCTGACGACGCTTCTGGCCCTGCAGGTGTTCCTGAACGTCGCCGTTGTGACGAATCTTCTGCCCTCCACGGGCATTTCGCTGCCGTTCTTCTCCTATGGCGGAACCGCGCTCATCATGCAGCTCGCCGAAAACGGCATCGTGCTGAATGTGTCGCGCAGCATTACCCAAAGTCCCAGATAAGTCAAAGGAGGCAGGCCCATGAAGGCCGTATTCACCTGCGGCGGAACGGGCGGACATATCAATCCCGCCCTTGCCGTTGCGCGCGTGCTGCTCGAGCGCCGTCCGGACAGCGAGATCCTGTTTGTCGGCGCGGAGGACGGCATGGAGGCCACTCTGGTCCCGCGCGAGGGCTTCCGGCTCGAAACGCTGCAGATCTCCAGCTATATGCGCAGCCTGAAGCCGAGCGCCATCCGGCATAACGTCAGGGCTGCGCTCTCCATCCGCCGCGCACTGAAAAAGGCGGACCGCATCATCCGCGATTTCCAGCCGGACGTCATCCTCGGCACGGGCGGCTATGCCAGCTATCCGATGCTCCACGAGGGCGCGCGCCTCGGCATCCCCACGGCCGTGCACGAGTCAAACGCCGTGCCGGGCCTCGCCACAAAAATGGTGGCCGACAAGGTCGACCGCATCCTGGTGAGCTTCGCGGACAGCCGCTCGGCCTACCGCGACCCGTCCCGCGTTATCGCGGTCGGTATGCCCGTACGGGAGGAGTTCGTCTTCACCCGCCGCGCCGACGCCCGCCGCGCCCTCGGCCTCGACGAGAAGACGCCAATGATCGTCTCCGCTTGGGGCAGTCTCGGCGCGCGGGAAATGAATAAGAAGATCGCGCAGTTCATGAAGCTCGAATGCGAGCAGGACTGTTGGCGGCATATCCATGCGACCGGCTCGTTCGGCTGGCGCTGGATGCCGGACTATGTGAAGGAGCAGGGAGTCGAGCTGGAAAAGCACCCGCTCATCACGATGCAGGAATATATCTATAACATGCCGGAGCTTATGGCGGCGGCCGATGTGGTCATCAGCCGCGCCGGAGCCTCGACACTCAACGAGATCGCCGCAGCGGGCACGCCGTGCATCATCGTCCCGTCGCCGAATGTGACGAACGATCATCAGGAGAAAAACGCCCGCATCCTCGAGCAGCACGGCGCGGCCGTCGTACTGCATGAGAACCACTGCGACGGCGAGCTGCTGTTCCGCACGACGCAGGAGCTGCTGGCCGATGCTCCGCGCCGCGCATCCATGCGCAAAGCGCTGCAGGAGCTGGCTGTCGTCGATTCCGCGTCTCGCATCTGTGATATCATTCTGAATCTGGCTAAAACACACAAATCCTGACCGCCGCATAGGATGGGGCATCTTCCCATCCGGAGGTCGGTCATGGACATATTCTGCATCCGCGGCGGAACGCCGCTGCACGGACGCATTGCGCTGCACGGCGCAAAAAATGCCGCGCTGCCGCTGCTGGCCGCCACGCTGGCGACCGGTGCGCGCTGCGAGCTTCTCGATTGCCCGGATATTTCCGACGTCACGGCTGCCTGCGCCATTCTGCGCCACCTCGGCTGCGCGGTGGAGCAGCACGGCGGGATCGTTGCAGTCGATGCCGGCTCCGCATGCCGGTCAGATATTCCGGCAGAACTCATGCGGAAAATGCGCGCTGCCGTCCTGTTCCTCGGGCCGCTGCTCGCGCGCTTCGGCACGGCGGAGCTGAGCCTGCCCGGCGGCTGCGTGCTCGGCGCGCGGCCGATCGATCTGCACCTGCGCGGCCTGCGCCGGATGGGTGCGGAGATCACGCTTGACGGCGAGCATATTTCGGCCCGGACCGACGGCCTTCACGGCTGCACGGTCGCGCTGCCGCTTCCAAGCGTCGGCGCAACGGAGAATCTCATCCTTGCGGCGCTCGGCTGCCGGGGCACGCTGACGCTGTGCAACGCCGCGCGCGAGCCGGAAATCGGAGACCTGATCGCCTTCCTGCGCGCCTGCGGCGCAGACATCCGCGGCGAGGGGAGCCTGCTGCGTATCCGCGGCGGCGTTCCGCTCACCGGCGCATGCCACACGGTCCTGCCGGACCGCATGGAGGCGGCGACGTATCTGGCCGCGGCTGCCGCAACGCGCGGCGACGTGACGCTCACGAATGTCCGGCCGGAGCATCTGACGGCCGTTCTGGCCGCACTCGAACGCGCGGGCTGCACGCTCACGCAGCAAAACGGTTCGCTCCGTCTGCAGTGCAGCCGCCTGCGGGCGGCGGGGCCGATCCGCACCGCGCCGTATGACGGCTTTCCGACGGATGCGCAGGCGCCCCTGATGGCCGCCATGGCCGTTGCGGAGGGCGTGACGGTATTTGAAGAAAATCTGTTTGAGAACCGCTTCCGCCATGTCCCGGCCCTGCGGGCGCTTGGTGCGCACATCCATGCCGCACGGCGCTACGCCGTTGTGACGGGCGTGCGGGAGCTGCACGGTGCAAGCATGACGGCAACAGACCTGCGCGGCGGGGCTGCGATGGTCATCGGAGCACTCTGCGCCCGCGGCGAGAGCGAGCTTGCCGGGACTGCGCACCTGAAGCGCGGCTATGCGGAGCTCGTGCCGACGCTGCGTGCCTGCGGCGCGGACATTACAGAACGCTGACAAGACCCACGGAGGGGTGGACACCATGGAACACGAGAAAAACGAGCCGCGGCGCAGGCCGCCGGAGCGAAATTCCCGCGCAGCACAGGCTGCGCAGCAGCGCCGCGACCAGCGGCGCGAGCAGGCGCACCTGGAGGAGCTGCGTCAGAAGCAGCGCAAGCGCGCGCGGCACCGCACGCGCCGCCGGATCAATCCCGGCGTCTGGAAGCGCATCCTCATCATGGCGGCGGTCGTCGCTGCCGTCGTGCTGAGCATGGTGCTGTTCTTCCGCGTGCGCTCTGTGGAGGTGACGGGCTCGGCATATTATACTGCCGACGAGATCCGTGCCGCCTGCGGCGTGGCTCAGGGCGACAACCTGCTCACGCTCTCCCGCGCGCGCATCGCCGGGAATATCATGGCGGAGCTGCCCTATGTCAGCACGGTGCAGGTCACGCGCCGCCTGCCGGACACGCTGGAGCTGACCGTGACGGAATATGACGTCACCTATGCGGCGCAGGGCGCGGACGGTGCTTCCTATCTTATCACGGCGGACGGCAAGATCACGGAAAAGATCGACGAAACTGCCGCGCGCGGCCACATCGCCGTGACGGGCCTGCAGCTCGCCGACCCGGTCGTCGGCCAGCAGCTCACAGTCGCCGGGGACGATGACGTCGCCGCGCAGGGCCAGCACGACGCGCTGTGCGCGCTGCTGCAGGCGCTCGAGGAGGCCGGCCTTACGAAGAAGGCCGCGTCCGTCGCCGTGCCGAGCTCCTATGAGCTCTCGTTCTGGTACGGCGATCAGTACGAGGTCAAGCTGGGAAATTCCGAGAATCTCCCCTATAAGCTGGCCTATCTTGAAAAGGTGCTCGAAAGCCTCGCGGATTACCAGACCGGCACGATCGATCTGTCCTTCAGCGAGGGAAGCGAGGCCAGATTCACCCCGAAGCAGTGAAAACGATACGGAAAATGTAAATTATTTTTTGAAATCCGAGAAAGTCTATTGACCTACGGACCATTCCACGATAAAATAAAACGGTATAAATCTGCATATATTATGTACGGCGCGCCGCGCCCGAACAGTGGATACATAGGAGGAGATTGTCAATGTCTGAAACTTACACAGATAAGGTCGTAAATATCAAAGTGATCGGTGTCGGCGGCGCCGGCAACAACGTTGTCAACCGGATGATCACCAGCGGCATCGGCGGAGTCGAATTCGTCGTTGTGAACACGGATCGTCAGGATCTCAATAAGTCCAAGTGCGATAACAAGCTGCAGATCGGTGAGAAGCTGACGGGCGGCATGGGCGCAGGCTCCAAGCCCGACATCGGCAAGAAGTCCGCCGAGGAGAGCCGCGCGGCCATCTCCAAGTGCCTTGAGGGCGCAGACATGGTCTTCATCACCGCCGGTATGGGCGGTGGCACCGGCACGGGCGCAGCCCCGATCATTGCGGATCTCGCACATGAGGCTGGCATCCTGACCGTCGGTGTCGTGACGAAGCCCTTCAAATTTGAGGGTGCAAACCGCATGAAGCAGGCAGAGTCCGGCATCGCCGCCCTGTCCGATAAGGTCGACTCCCTCATCATCATCCCGAACGACCGTCTGAAGTACGTTACGGATCAGAAGATCACGTTCGCCAACGCATTCGGCATCGCAGACGATGTGCTGAAGCAGGCCGTGACCTCCATCTCCGAGCTCGTCGGCTACTCCGACCGCGTCATCATCAACCTCGACTTTGCGGACGTTTCCTCCATCATGAAGAACGCTGGCCGCGCACACATGGGCGTCGGCATTGCCTCCGGCCGCGAGAAGGCTGAGCAGGCCGCCATGGCCGCCGTCGCCAGCCCCCTGCTGGAGACCTCCATCAACGGTGCAACGGGCGTCCTGATTAACGTGACGGGCGCTGCGGACCTCGGCCTCGACGACGTCGAGACTGCCGCGAACATCGTTATGGAAGCTGCGAACCCCGAGGCGAACATCATCTTCGGCGCGACGTTCTCTGAGGACTTCGAGGACGAGATGCGCGTGACGGTCATCGCAACCGGCTTTGACGAGAAGAAGCCGGAGTCGAAGGGAATCTATTCCTCTTCGAAGCCGACCGCGGGCAGCAAGCAGCAGAGCATTCCCGCAGATGCCGCTTCGGACATCAACGATATCGACGAGATCTTCAAGATCTTCAACAAGTAAAAAACGCTCTGATCTCCCCCGGCGCTTTGCGCAGAAATCTCCCCCGGCGCAAAG
>NZ_JBBMFF010000167.1:0-5007 GCF_040096185.1 Faecousia intestinalis
AGGCGGCAAAGCCGCCAACGGCTGCGCAATATTTCAAGTTTTTCATACCGATGGATTGACGAAAAAGATCCGGCATCCACCGCAGGCGATTTATTCAGAGGTCCCTTAGAAAAATTCCTTCTTCCGGCGGGGACAGCGGGTCTTATCCAGCTCGGACTCAATGAGAATAATGTCCGCGCCGACACGGCGGACCTGCTCCCACGGGATAACATAGTCATCTCGGCGGCCAAGCAGGCCGAACAGGCGGCACGGCACGGGCACGACGAGCGCGGCCACGCGGCCGCACTTCAGATCGATGACCACGTCCGACACGCAGCCGAGCCTGCAGCCGTCGCAGATATTGATGACCTCGCGGCAGCGCAGCGAGGAAAACCGGTCTTCCATCGGATCACCTGCCCCATTTCGTCTGCCACATTCTATGCGGCGGCGGGGCCGGATATACCTTAACAAATCGCCTTCCGAAGTGTACGGATGGCATTCTTCTCCAGCCGGGAGACCTGCGCCTGCGAGATGCCGACCTCGGAGGCGACCTCCATCTGGGTCCGGCCGTCGAAAAAGCGCAGGGCCAGAATGCGTTTTTCCCGCTCGCCGAGCGTGGAGATGGCCTCGCGCAGCGCGATGCGCTCGACCCACTGCTCGTCGGTGTTCTTCGTGTCGCGCACCTGATCCATAACGGTCAGCGGGTCGCCGCCATCCGTGTAGACCGGCTCATAGAGCGAGACGGGCACGGAAATGGCGTCCATGGCCGTGTTCACGGTCTCGAGCGGCAGCTCCAGCCGTCTGGCCACCTCCTCGAGCGTCGGCTCGCGCGACTGCTCGGCCTGCATGGCCTCGCGGCACTGCAGCACGCGGTAGGCCGTGTCGCGCATGGAGCGGCTGACGCGGATGGCGCTGTTGTCGCGCAGATAGCGGCGGATCTCGCCCGCGATCATCGGCACGCCGTAGGTGCTGAAGCGGACGTTGAGATTCACGTCAAAATTGGCGATGGCCTTCAGAAGGCCGACGCAGCCGACCTGAAACAGGTCGTCCGGGTTCTCCCCGCGGCCGAGAAAGCGCTGGATGACCGACAGCACGAGGCGGAGATTCCCCTCGATGAGGCGCTCGCGCGCCGCCTGATCCCCCGCCTGGCTGCGCCGCAGCAGCTCCACCATTTCGTCGTTTTTCAGCGTTTTCAGATGCGCCGTGTTCACGCCGCAGATCTCCACCTTGCCCTGCATGGCTCCGTATCCTCCGGTCGTTTTACTGTTCCCATCAAACGGGAATAGTCACAGTATTTCCCGACAGGCGGATTTGATACCAGCAGGCAAAAAAACGGAGAGCTCAGTCCTGCAGCTGAGCTCCTTCAGAATGTTAAAAAAGCCTCGCAGAGTTTGCGCTCGCAAGCGCAAACAGTGGAAATCATTTTCTCCGGCGGCATGTACGTCGAAGAAAATACCCTATTATAATATTATAATTATAATTGTTCGCGCAGGCGGGCGATGTCGCGCCGGACGCTGTCGGCCGTCTCGCCCTCCGTGAAGCTCCACTCCGTGCGATAAAGCTCCAGCTGCTCCTCCCGCGCAGCGATGGCCCCGGCGGTGTCGCCCCGCAGCTCGCGGAGAATGGCCAGCGACTCCAGCGCGTCGACATAGCGCGGCGGGGCCTGCTGTGTCAGGGCGCGGCGGTAATAGCGCTCTGCCGCATCATAGTCCTGCAGCTCCGCCGCCAGATCGCCGAGCGACAGGCTGACGAGCCATTCGTCCGGGAATCGCTCCTCCATCTCAGCCCAGCAGGCACGCGCCTCTTCCATGCGCCCCTCGGCACGCAGAATTTTCCCGCGGTAGAGCGGCACGCGGTAGCTGTCGTCCACGCGGGCCATTTGGACAAGATAGTCCCGCGCCTCCGTCAGGCGGCCGTCCGCGATGAGGTCGTCGAGCAGCCAGAGGTAGCCGCGCGGGTAATCCGGGTGCGCCGCGACGAATTCGCGGTAATAGGCGATACGCCGGGCGTGATTGTGCACGCACCAGTCGCCAAACGTGCCGCCGGTCGCCTCGCAGAGCTCGCTGTGGGCGTCCTTCTCCGTCGGGCTGACGGCAAGCGTCTGCCTGGCATATTCCGCCGCCAGCGCGTGGTGCTGCTGCGCCTGATGGTTGTGCAGCTGGGCGCGCAGGCACCAGCAGCGGCCGGGGCGGTAGCCCGCCTCGATGCGCGACTGCAGAAAGCGCTCGGCCCGCTCCAGCTCGGCCTGCGGCAGCAGGCGGCTGTCCCAGATCCGGTTCTGGATGCGATCGAGCTCGTTGTCGTCCGTCAGGCAGAACAGCTCGTCGAGCGTGACGCCAAAGAAGATGGCGATGTCCGGCAGGAGCTGGATGTCCGGCGTCGTCGTGCCGCACTCCCACTTGGAAATGGCCTGCGGCGTGACAGACAGCTCGGCGGCCAGCGCCTCCTGCGTCAGATTTCTGGCAATGCGAAGCTCGCGGATCTTTTTCCCGATCTCCATGTTCGTTTCCTCCGTTCAAAGTCGTGCAGCGCTGCGTTCTGGATACAGCATACCACACGCCGCGCAAAAAGGAAAGCGCCGCGGGAGCGGGAGCGCGCAACCGCCAGGTGAGTCAGCCGCGGTGGAACAGGCCGCGCTTGACATAAGGCGCAGTCTGCACGGACACGAGCTTGTAGCCAGTCGGCTCGAGCGCGCGGCGCAGGGCGTCCTCCGGGATCTCCTCCGCCGTGACGAGCACGGTCTCGCCCTTGCTGTGCGACGAGCTGACCTTCTTCAGCGGGAAGGCCGCGCGCAGCGTGTCGTTCACATGGCTCTCGCACATGCCGCACTGCATGCCGTCGATCTTCAATGTCATCTGTACCATAGAAATTGCCTCCATTTCAGGTTAGTATTCTCTAACCATCGTTTCAAAAAAGCAGGCCGTTTATGACCTGCTTCATTCTGCCGAAAAAGCCTCGCAGAGTTTGCGCCCGCAGGCGCAAAGAAAGTAGGAATCATTTTCTCCGGCGGCGTGTACGTCGGAGAAAATACCGCTCGGCTCGCAAACGTGCGGAGGGCGCGCCCTTCGTGCGCTGCCGCGAGCCGCAGCCCTTTCAAACGAGAGCCCAGTGAAACGGGTCTCGTTTGAGAGCGTGTCAAAAATTCTTTTTTGACACGCTCTCTGACCTGCTTTCAGGATAGCACGGAGTCCCGCGCTTGTCAAGTCTCAGCGCTCATTCTCGCGCAGATGGCCAAGGCTTCCGCCCGGATGCCACTTGACATACTGCTGCGGCGTGACCTTGGCCTCGCTCTGCAGCAGGACGCTCAGGGCCTGCAGCACGAGGGTCTCGGCCAGGATGGAGGCGCGGGGCGCGCGGTCGAGCGGGCCGCCCTCGGCGTCCGCATGGGCCAGCAGATGGACCTCGCTCTGCTGCGCGAGCCACGAAGAAGCGTTGCCGCTCACGCCGATGACGGCGCAGCCGTTGTTCTTCACGGCGCTGACCGTCGCCTTCATCTCGGCGGTCTCGCCGCTGTTGGAGATGAAGATGACGACATCGCCCGGCACGAGCTGGCCGCAGGAGCCGTGCACGGCCTCGGTGCCATGCAGGAAATAGGCGGGCGTGCCTGTGGAGGAGAACAGCGAGGCCGCATAGCCCGCCAGATGCGCGGGCTTGCCGATGCCGGAGATATGCAGGCGCTTGCCCGCCGCCTTGGCCGCGAGGATCAGCTCCGCCGCGCGCTCGAGCGCGGGATAGTCCATGTTGTCCAGCGTGGCGGCGACGTTCTCGCGCGCCGTGCGGGCGAATTTTTCATAATCGGCTTTCCAGGTACGTTCCATATCTCAGCCCTCCAGTCCGCTCACGCCGCCAGGCATGGTCGCTGCGACCTCGGCCAGCGTGGGAAGCGACGGCATCGCGCCGAGACGGGAGACCGTCAGGGCCGCCGTGTGGTTGGCAAAGCGCAGGGCATCCTCGGAGGACAGGCCGCTGCAGACCGCCACGCAGAACGCGCCGACGAACGAATCGCCCGCTGCGGTCGGATCGATGGCCTTGACGCCGGGGACGGACGGACTGAGCACGAACCGGCCGTCCTCCACGAGGGCCGCACCGGCCGAGCCGATGGTGATGAGCAGCTTTTCCACGCCCTTTTCGCCGAGCTTCGCGGCGGCGGCGCGGACGGAGGCCTCGTCGACATGGCTGCCCTCGTGGCCGATGGCAACGCCGCTCAGGTCGCGGGCCTCGTGCTCATTCGGGGAGAGGTACGTCAGGCAGGCAAGCAGCTCCTCGGGCAGCGGGGCGCTGGGGGCCGGGTTCAGCATGACGGGCACACCCTTGCCGTGGGCATATTTTGCAACGATCGTGTTGATCTCCATCGGGATCTCGAGCTGGAGCACGACGAGGTCGAATTCGGCGATGCGGTCCTTCAGGAAGGCAACGTCCTCCGGCGTGATGGTCATGTTCGCACCGGGCACGACGAGGATGCGGTTCTCGGTGCCGCCGTTCGGCTGCTCCTCGAGGATGATAACGGAGCAGCCGGAGGCCGCGTTGTCGTCATAAAGGATGCAGGACGTATCGATGCCTGCCTCCTCGCAGGTGCGGCGCATCTCGTCGCCGTTTGCGTCGTGGCCGAGCTTGCCGCACATCGTGACCTGCGCGCCGAGGCGGGCCATCTGCACGGCCTGATTGGCGCCCTTGCCGCCGGGAGCCTTGTTGAAGCGCTCGGCGAGGATCGTCTGGCCCTGACGCGGGAAGACGCGCGTCGTGACGATCTGGTCCATGACAAAGCTGCCGACGACCAGAATTTTCGGTTTCTTTCCCATTGTGTTTCTCCTTTTTTGCGAGTCTCCTCTGCAGGAAGCGGGGAGACGGATTTTCATTCACGCAGGCGGCAAACCGCCCGTCAGCTTGTCAAAAAAGTCCCTTCGAGCCTTTTTCGCCAAGCTGCTTTCAGAATTGCAAAATCAATTTTTGCAGCATGATTTTGCAATTCTGCCGCTGCGGCGGGTTATGGAACGCGAAAGGACACCCTGACGGTTTCCTTTCACACTT
>NZ_JBBMFF010000168.1:0-3833 GCF_040096185.1 Faecousia intestinalis
TATCAGGACGGGACGGTCTGGCGCATGGTCATCGTCCTGTTCCGTGCGCAGCTTCCGCAGGAGCCGGAGCTGCACTGCAGCCGGGAGTCCTGCACGTTGCGCTTTTTTACGCCGGAGGAGCTGCGCACGGCGGATCTTGTGCCGACGCACCGCGACCTGATCGAGGCCTGGCGGCCTGCGCCGCTCGAGGTCGCCGCAGCCATGCTGACGCGCGGGCAGACCGTCCTGCTCTGTCGCCGCCCGGAGGGCAAGGCGCGCGCCCTGCAGTGGGAATTCCCCGGCGGCAAGCTCGAGCCCGGCGAGACGGGTGAGCAGGCGCTGGCGCGCGAATGCCGCGAGGAGCTCGGCGCAGAGGTCCGCGTCGGGCCGCGCGTGGACGAGCTGGTGTTCGACTATCCGGATCTCTCGGTCCATCTGACGCTCTATCAGGCCGAGCCGCTCACAGAGCCGCGCGCACTGGAGCACAGCGCGCTCGACTGGGTAGGACCTGCCGGGCTGGAGCGCTATGACCTCTGCCCGGCGGACCGACGCTTCGTCCCGGCCGTGCAGCAGTGGTTTTCCGAACAGGAAAAAGCCCCCGCGCAGCAAGCTGCGCAGAGGCCTCAGACCGGGGAGTAAATTACCGCACCGGAGCAGTCAAAGTGCTGCCTCATGCTGCATACGGGTAAACAGCGCTGCGCCGCAGGCGGCCTCCTCCGGGACGGCAGCCAGCGTGAGCGGCAGACCGAAGCTCCTCTCGACGGCACGCTGCAGGGCGGGATTGCGCCGCAGACCGTTGCCGGAGCCAAGCATCCGCCCGGCGGGCGCACATCCGGCTTTGAGCGCAGCGCGGTAACAGGCGGAAAGCTCGTCCGCCATGCCGCGCAGCAGAGCGTGCAGCAGGGGAACGGGGGCAAAATTCTCCTCATCCAGTCCGCTGAGCACGGCGCGCTCCGCCGGGTCCTGCCGCGTTCCGGCAAACGTCGTGCGGAACTGCGGCACATCGTCCGGCATGGGAGCCTCGAGCGCGCGGAGCATGGCGGGGTAGGCGGACGGGCAGGGCGTTCCTGTGACCAGCTCGGCCGTCTGACGAAAAAAACGCTCCAGCAGGGCAAAGCTCCGCCCGCCGCAAAGCGGCGCGCCCGTCAGCAGCCAGCCGCCGGGGAAGGGGCGCGTTTCCAGCCCCGGCACGGTGCGGTGTTCCTTCGTGAAGAACGAAAACTGGCTGCCCGTGCCGATGTTTACAAGCGGCGCGTCGAGCCGTCCCTGCCCCGCGCCGAGGAAGCTGGCCTGATTGTCGCCGAGCGCGGCAAAGACGCGCAGCCGTCCGCCGCCCAGTTCTGCCTCCTCCGAGACTTCCGGCAGGAGCTGTTCCGGCAGTCCCGCCCGGCGGACGGCCTTGCGGTCAAAGTCCGTTCCGTCGAACAGACCGAGGCTGGCGGCCATGGAGGGCGTGAGGCGCGGCGTGCTTCGGCCGGACAGCCGCATGGCGAGATAGTCCGCGATCGTGCAGACGGCAGCGGCCCCGTTCGGGATGGTTCCGGCTGCCTGATGGCAAGCGAGCGTGACGAGGCCGTAGCCGGAGGCGAGGGGATAGCCGGTCCGCGCAGTCAGGCGGGCCGCCGTGCTTTTCCCGTCTGGCCCCGGCTGCGCGCCCGTCTCGTCCTGCCAGGTGTAAAGCGGCGAGAGCAGCTGCCCCGCCGCGTCCACATAGACGATGCCGTGCATCTGGCCGGTCAGGCCGACGCAGCCGATGTCCGGAAATTCCTGCAGCAGCCCGTCCAGCAGGGACAGGGCTGCGTGCTCGATGCCGCGGGCATCCTGCTTGCGCTCCCACGGCTGCCCGGCGACGGCAGCGCCGCCCGGTACGGTGCGCGTGCACAGGAGCCTGCCGTCCGCGTCCAGCACGGCGGCGGAGATCGTCGTCGTCCCGAGATCAAGGCCCAGATGATCCATATCGATCCTTCTTCCGTATTTCCATGGGAATAGTATAGCAGAAGGTCTGGGAGCTGTAAAGCTCAGGCCTCTGCTGACCGGCAAAAACGCTTGACGGCACGGCGGATTTCGGCTATAATCTCTTCATCATATCCAATTCTCAGGAGGAGGACGATCCCAATGGCCTTTTACTATTCCGAACCGAGCCACACCTTCAGCGAGTATCTGCTGATCCCTGGCTACACGGCAGAGGACTGTGTCCCTGCCAATGTTTCGCTCCGCACGCCGCTGACGCGCTTCCGCAAGGGTGAGGAGCCTGCCATTTCTCTGAATATCCCCATGGTGTCTGCGATCATGCAGTCCGTTTCCGATGATAAGCTGGCCATCGCGCTGGCGAAGGAAGGCGGGCTGTCTTTTATTTATGGTGCGCAGTCCATCGAATCTGAGGCCGCGATGGTCGCCCGCGTCAAGAACCACAAGGCTGGCTTTGTCGTCTCCGCGTCTAACCTGACGCCGGACAGCACGCTGGCGGACGTCCTGGCGCTCAAGGCGAAGAACGGCTATTCGACTGTCGCCATCACGGACGACGGCACGGCGAACGGCCGCCTGCTCGGCATCGTTTCGAGCCGCGATTACCGCGTCTCCCGCATGGACGGCAGCCAGAAGGTCAGCACGTTCATGACGCCGCTGGAAAAGCTCGTCACCGCGCCTGCGCAGACGACGCTGAAGGAAGCGAACGACATCATCTGGGAGCATAAGCTCAACTCCCTGCCTATCGTGGATGCCGACGGCCGCCTGCTGTACTTCGTGTTCCGCAAGGACTACGCTTCCCATAAGGAGAACCCGCTTGAGCTGCTTGACGATCAGAAGCGCTATCTCGTCGGCGCGGGCGTCAACACGCGCGACTATCAGGAGCGCATCCCGGCTCTGCTGGCCGCGGGCGCGGACGTGCTGTGCATCGACTCCTCCGAGGGCTACTCCTGCTGGCAGGAGAAGACCATCGCCTGGGTGCGCGAGCAGTACGGCGATTCCGTCAAGATCGGCGCGGGCAATGTCGTCGACCGCGACGGCTTCCTGTTCCTCGCCAAGGCGGGCGCGGATTTCGTCAAGGTCGGTATCGGCGGCGGCTCCATCTGCATTACCCGCGAGACAAAGGGCATCGGCCGCGGTCAGGCTACGGCTCTCATCGAGGTCTGCGCCGCCCGCGATGAATATTACCGCGCCACCGGTGTCTATGTGCCGGTCTGCTCGGACGGCGGCATCGTCTATGACTACCACATGACGCTCGCACTGGCCATGGGCGCAGACTTCCTCATGCTCGGCCGCTATTTTGCCCGCTTTGACGAGAGCCCGACAGCCAAGGTCATGGTCAACGGCGTCTATATGAAGGAATACTGGGGCGAGGGATCGAACCGCGCACGCAACTGGCAGCGCTATGACCTCGGCGGCGCAGGCAAGCTGAGCTTTGAAGAGGGCGTCGATTCGTTCGTGACCTACGCAGGCTCCCTGCACGACAATGTGGAGATCAGTCTCTACAAGGTCAAGAGCACCATGTGCAACTGCGGTGTCAAGACCATCGCCGACCTGCAGAAGAATGCCCGTCTGACGCTCGTCTCGGCCACGTCCATCGTGGAAGGCGGCTACCATGACGTCGTCCTCCGCTCCGGCTCGCAGATCAAATAATTGGTAAAATACCTGAAGAAGCTCCTGTTTCTTCAGGTGTTTTGCATATAAAAATCTCCCGGCGGGATTTCCCGCCGGGAGCACAGCTTGTCAAAAAAGTCCCTTCGGGCTTTTTCGCCAAGCTGCTTTCAGAATTGCAAAATCAAATTTTGCAGCATGATTTTGCAATTCTGCCGCTGCGGCGGGTGATCAAACGCGAAAGGACACCCTGACGGTTTCCTTTCACACTTTTCTTC
>NZ_JBBMFF010000170.1:0-984 GCF_040096185.1 Faecousia intestinalis
ATTATGAAAATTGCAGTTACCTATGAAAACGGTCAAATCTTTCAGCATTTCGGCCACACCGAACAGTTCAAGCTTTACGAAACCGCGGACGGCAAAGTCATCCGTGCGGAAGTCGTTGACACCAACGGCAGCGGTCACGGCGCACTGGCAGGCTTCCTGATGCAGAACGGCGTGGACACTTTGATCTGCGGAGGCATCGGCGGCGGTGCGCAGGCAGCTCTGGCCGAGGCGGGTATCAAGCTCTATGGCGGTGTCAGCGGAGACGCTGACGCGGCGGTGAGCGCATTGCTCAGCGGAAGTTTGGGCTACGATCCCAATGTTCACTGTGACCACCATGACCACGAGCACGGCGAAGCTGGTCACACCTGCGGTGACCACGGCTGCGGCAAGCATAGCTGCCATTGATATGGAACGCACACTGACACAGCTTCCGTTCTGGTCATCCTTGACTGAACACGAAATGGAAACGCTGCGCCGAAGTGCCTTTGTCCGTCATTATGAAAAGGGCGCGTTCATACACAGCAGCGACAACGAATGTCTTGGAATGCTGTTCGTCCTTTCCGGTGAGATCCGCACCTATCTTCTCTCCGAGGAGGGCCGGGAGGTAACACTGTTCCGCCTGTATCCGGGCCAGCTTTGCGTGCTTTCTGCCTCCTGCGTGATCAGTCAGATCACCTTTGATACGCAAATGGTCGCAGGAATGGATACGGAGGTCCTGATTATCCCTGCAAATGTCATTGCTGCGCTCAAAGAGCAAAATCTATATGTCCGCTGCTTCCTCTATGAGCTGGCAACGAAACGGTTTTCTGATGTGATGTGGGCGATGCAGCAGATCATGTTCAAGGGATTGGATCGGCGGCTGGCTGAATTTCTCCTTGCCGAAGCGGAGCGTACCGGCTCCGACACCATACGCATGACCCATGAGCAGATCGCCCAGCACATCAGCTCGGCGCGGGAGGCGGTGGCACGGATGCTCAAAAGCTT
>NZ_JBBMFF010000171.1:0-984 GCF_040096185.1 Faecousia intestinalis
ATTATGAAAATTGCAGTTACCTATGAAAACGGTCAAATCTTTCAGCATTTCGGCCACACCGAACAGTTCAAGCTTTATGAAGCTGCTGACGGCAAAATCGTTCATGCGAAAGTCGTTGACACCAACGGCAGCGGTCACGGCGCACTGGCAGGCTTCCTGATGCAGAACGGCGTGGACACTTTGATTTGCGGAGGCATCGGCGGCGGTGCGCAGGCAGCTCTGGCCGAAGCGGGCATCAAGCTCTACGGCGGTGTCAGCGGGGACGTTGACGCAGCGGTGAGCGCATTGCTCAGCGGAAATCTGGGCTACGATCCCAATGTTCACTGTGACCACCATGACCATGAGCACGGCGAGGATGGGCACACCTGCGGTGACCACGGCTGCGGCAAGCATAGCTGCCACTGATATGGAACCCACACTGACACAGCTTCCGTTCTGGTCATCCTTGACCGAACAGGAGCAAGAAACGCTGCGCCGAAGTGCCTTTGTCCGTCATTATGAAAAGGGCGCGTTCATACACAGCGGCGACAACGAATGTCTTGGAATGCTGTTCATCCTTTCCGGCGAGATCCGCACCTATCTTCTCTCCGAGGAAGGGCGAGAAGTCACATTGTTCCGGCTGTATCTGGGCGAATTATGCGTGCTTTCTGCCTCCTGTGTGATCAGTCAGATCACCTTTGATACGCAAATGACCGCAGGATCGGATACGGACGTTCTGATTATCCCTGCAAATGTCATCGCTGCACTCAAGGAGAAAAATCTATATGTCCGCTGCTTCCTCTATGAGTTGGCAACGAAACGGTTTTCTGATGTGATGTGGGCGATGCAGCAGATCATGTTCAAGGGGCTGGATCGGCGGCTGGCAGAATTTCTCCTTGCCGAAGCGGAGCGTACCGGCTCCGACACGATACGCATGACCCATGAGCAGATCGCCCAGCACATCAGCTCGGCGCGGGAGGCGGTGGCACGGATGCTCAAAAGCTT
>NZ_JBBMFF010000172.1:0-14175 GCF_040096185.1 Faecousia intestinalis
TAAAGGAAGCCAGCAGCACTGCCATGCATACCAAAAATGCCAAAAAGCGTCTCTTCATATGTTCCGCCTCCCATTCAACTAGACTATACCAGATGGGAGTCAACAGCGAACGATTTCTTCTCTGCCTCTCCCGCCTCTATTCGACCATTGGAATCACCTTTGCCTTTCGTACAGAATTCCCACTGCAGAGGTCTCCGCAGAATTTTCATCTCTTGATACATTTTGTAGCCTGAGTATATCACTTCTGAATTTCCAAGGCAAGAGGTCTTGGCGAAATTATCCACAAATTTTTGTAAATTTTGTTGGAAACGTTTACGTTATTGTCTTAAATCTTGTATATTTTAACGAATATTCATTGCAGCCTGTCAGCGGAACGCTCCGTCATAATTGCTTCGGTAAAAGTCTTCTTTGCTGATATGACACAGCTCGTAATTTCCGGGCGAATTGCTCAGCAAACCGGCGAAATACCCGTCGCACTCATAATGCGCAGAGAACGGCATCGCGTTCTCGCCGCGGGTATCCAGCTCGATCACGGAGCCGTCCGCAAGGTCGACCGCCCAGGCATTACAGGCGTTCTCCGTTCCGCACAGGACGATCGCATGGCCGTCCAGAAGCAGATAGTTGTAGAATTTCCGTTCCTGCTCGTGGGTGAAGAGCTTTTTGGTCTCCTGTGTCTCCATGTCGTAGACATAAACGCTGCGACCGACCTGATACACGGCATATTTTCCCCAGCTCCTATGCGGATCCGCCGACCAGACAAAAGGCTCCGACCCGTCCACGATCGTCGTTTCCACCCCGGTTCTCAGGTCCCGCGAAAGGATGCGATAGCGGATATAGAGCCGCTCGTACTCGTCCCACGAGGCCTCCTCCGGCTGCTGCGCGGCCCAGTCCGCAAAGTCCGGCGCGCCCTCCGCCGTTTCCTGCACCTGAAAAACGGCGCAGTCGCCCCAGACGCCGTACAGGTCATAATTTTCGGCATGTTCGAGGATCGTCGCCTCCTCTCCCGTCTGCAGATCAACGGAGACAAGGCGGTTTTCCTGCTCGTCCCGCGTCAGCTGGCCGTCTTCCGGCAGATAGGCCGCTCTGGTCACGGTGAGATAGGCCTTCCCAAAGGAAATGCAGCGCAGCGTGCAGCGGTATTCCTCGCCCTCGTTCTCCGGCTCCCAGCTTGCAAGGACCCGGAGCGCCCCGCCGGAGAGCGGCCGCGAGACGAGCGACGCTGCGGACTCGCCGTCCTGCAGGACAAGCGCATAGAGGCTGTCCCGATATTCCGCCAGCGCGCTCAGGTTGCCGAAGCAGGCGCTGCAGGTGCTGTCATTGTGCCGGCAGCCGCTTTGATAACACGGAACATAGGCTGTGCGGGTCACAGGATCGTAGGCCTCAATATAGGGATGAAGCATCATATCCCACTGCCAGAACCCGCCGGTCGACGGCGAATCGGCCATGTTGATGGAGACCAGAAGATTTTCCTCCGGGACCGGGTAAGTCGTGATGGCGGTCTCCGCCGCGGGCGGCTGAGTTGGCTGCGCGCTCTCCGGCGGCGTGCTCCCCTGCCGGACGCTTTCAGCCGCAGGCGCGGCATAGCAGCCGGTCAGAAGCAGAACGCCAGACAGGAGCAGAGCCAGCCGTTTTCCGATCGATGTGTTCATCTGTTTTCCCTCCCTTTTTTGCAGCCTGAGTATACCATTTCCGCCCCGGCAGAACAAGGGAGATACCCGTAAGGATTTCTTAAGATTTGTTTAATTTGAATAAAAATACGCAGAATCATTTTTCACATTTATTCACTATTTTGCTGAGGGGTACAAAAAAGCGGAAGCCGGGCGGCTTCCGCTTTAGGAGACAGTATTACTCAGTCAACGAGGCGCTCGAGCCAGGTGATGTAGGAATCGGAATTCAGCATGATGGGATAGTCCAGCACGATGCAGTCGTTCACGCCCTGTTCCTTCGCAAAGGCGGTCAGATCGAGGCTGGGCTTGCCGTCGCGGTTGAATTCGCGCGGATCGATGGCGATGATCTTGCTGTAGTGGCTCGTGAGCCACGGCGTGAAGGCGTTGCCGTAGGACTCCTTGAGGATCATGCACACCGGGCCGTCGACATTTGTCTTGATGACGGTGATGGGATGGTCGCCGCCGAGGAATGTCAGGTATTTGTTCGACGTATCGTCCACCTTGCAAAGCGTGCCGCCGAAATATTCCATAGAGAACTCCGCATCCGGGTACCACTTCGTGTCCAGATCGACGAACGGGCGCCAGAACTGCACGGTGTCCGGGTTGTCCGCAAGGGCCTGACTCTGGGGATAGGCCTTAATAGCGCTGTAGAGCGAGCCGAGGAAGCCGGTGTATTCGCCGCTTTCAAACTTGCTCAGCGGCTCGGCCTTGAGGCCCGCGCTCTCGCAGAAGGCTGTGTAGGCATAATAGGCGCCGAGGGCCGTCCAGTGGTGGTCCGAACGGAAGTAGAGGTATTCGTCCTTGTGTGCCTCAAGCTTGCTGTAGGCATCGACCGCGATCGCCGTGCTCTTGAGCTCCTTCAGGCGGTCATAGCACGCCGCGATCATGTCCGTCTGCAGCATGTGCTGGTTCTCCGCCGGGGCGTAGAACGCGGCCGCATTCGGCACGGCGATGGAGAACGTGCGCACGCTGCTGCCAAGCTTCGCAGCAATGTCGTTCACCGCATCGGCATAGGAGCGGATGGTGTCCTTGTCGCCATAGGGGACCTCCATGGCGCGGTCGCCCACGACGAGCACGGAGCCGAGCTCCTCTGCAGCAGCGTCGGGATCCTGCGTCTGGGTGGGCTGAGTCGGCTCCGTCGGCTCGGTGGAGTCGGTGGCCGTCCCGCTCGTCCCGCTGGGCTGGGTCGAGGACGAGGGCGTCGTATCGTCCGTCGACGGCAGGGCTTCGCCGTGGTTGGCTGCGCCGCCGTTCATATTGATGACGAGCTGCGCGCCGTCCTTCGAGCCGCCGCTGAAGTAATAGAAGCCGTTGAGCGAGCGGTTCGCATTCATCAGCTTTTCGCGGTTCGGGAACGTATCGGCAAAATAGTCGCGGTAATCCGAGGCGTAGCTGCCGTCGAGCATGGCGGAGAACGTCAGCTTCGGGCGGGTCTTCAGCTTGCGCCGCTCGGATTCGGAATAGGTCGCATCCTTGTCCAGCAGGGCATACAGGCCGATGCAGAGCATGCCGGCCAGCAGCAGGCAGGACAGGATGGTGTAGATTCGTTTCATGCAGAGCACCTCCGGGAGTCAGAATTGCGCATACATGGACGGCGAACTCGTCGAACCGACAAGGGACACCGTGCACAGCCACAGCAGCAGGATGAGGAACAGAAAGACGCTGGCAAGGTAAATGCCCTTTTTCACCGTCACGGCGCCGCGGCGGTCGGAACGCCCCATGCCGAACAGGCCGCTCCAGATAAAGCCGAACCAGCGCGGAAGCACGGACGAACCGATGAGGCAGGTCAGGAGCAGCGGCAGCGAGTTTTTGAGCTGCAGCGAAACACCTGAGCCAGCAAAGCTCGTTCCGCCGCCGAACATGGCGGCAAATGCCGAGCCGATGCCGGAGAGCGACGTATTCATGAACAGCACCCAGCCGATGAGCACAAAGAACATCGTCACGAGGTTGCGCACGATAAACGGGAGCGTTTCCAGCTTCGGGGCGATCTGCTTTTCGATGGACAGCAGCACGAAGAAATACAGGCCCCACAGCACAAAGTTCCAGCTTGCGCCGTGCCACAGACCTGTCAGTGCCCAGACAGCCAGCAGATTGAGGATCTGACGAGCCTTGCCGCGGCGGTTGCCGCCGAGCGGGATATAGACATAGTCGCGGAAGAAGCTGCCGAGCGACATATGCCAGCGGCGCCAGAACTCCGTGATGGACGTGGAGATGTACGGCAGGTCAAAGTTCTCGCAGTAGCGGAAGCCGAAGATGCGGCCAAGGCCAATGGCCATATCGGAATAGCCGGAGAAATCGAAATAGATCTGGAACATGAACATCAGCGCAGCGAGCCATGCGCCGACGAACGTGCCGTTTCCGCCGCCGGTGCTCAGCGACGCAACGACCTTGCCCGCATAATCGGCAAGCAGGACCTTCTTGGCAAGGCCAATGATAAAGCGCTGTGCGCCCTCGAAGGCCGCGCGCGGCGTGGTGCGGCGGTCCATGAGCTGCCGGGCAACCTGCTCATAGCGCACAATGGGGCCCTGCATCATCTTCGGGAACATAGAGAGGTAGAGCAGCAGATTGAAGAACGAACGCTCCGCCTTGACCTTACCGCGATAGACATCCGCCACATAGGAGATAACCTGGAAGGCATAGAACGACAGGCCGAGGGGCAGGGCGCTCGTCGGCGACCGGAAGGCAAAGCCAATGGAATTCAGGCCGTTCGTAATGCCGCGCAGCGCGGCAAGCATCACGCCGCCGTCCGCGACGGTGATGCCGAAGATGCCGAGGAAGAAGTCCAGATATTTGAACAGGCCCAGCACCGCCAGATTGACGACGACCGGCAGGAGGAGCGTATTGCGCTTCCCCGGCCGGATGCACCGCGCCATGGCGAAGTTTGCATAGGAAAGGCCGACGAGCAGCAGCACATAGACCGGCTGCCCCATGGCATAGAACAGCAGGCTGGCCGCCAGCAGGACGATATTCTTCAGCCGCAGACCGGGCACCAGAAAATAGACCAGCAGCGTCAGCGGCAGGAACAGATAGAGAAAATACAGGCTTGAAAATTCCATAGGCAGTCCACCTCTTTCGACAGTTTTTTCTCTCTCATTCTATCAGAATTCCGGCGGATTGCAAGCACTAATTTACATAATTACGTTTTTCCCGCAGGACGCCTGCTCCCTTCGACGACCTGTCTCCAGAGCAGCAGCAGGGCCGTGAGATTCGGCAGGGCCATGCACGCATTGAGGATATCTGCCAGCTCCCACGCCGCCTTCACGGACAAAAGCGGCGCAGTGGAGAGCGCGGCAAGATAGCACCATCGGTACAGGCGCTGCGCCCGCTGCGAGCCGCCCGTCAGATAGCGCAGGCACTGCTCGCCATAAAAATTCCAACCGATGATCGTGGAGAATGCAAAGAAGACCAGGCAGGCCAGCAGCAGGAACGACGACAGCCCCGCAGGCCATGGCAGCGCCGTGCGCCACGCCTGCTCCGTGATGCGGAAGCCTGCAAGCCCCGGCGCACACCACGCGCCCGTCACGACAAGGCACAGGCCGGTCAAGGAGCAGATGACGATGGTGTCGAGGAACGTTCCCGTCATGGTCACAAGACCCTGCCGGACCGGGTCCTCGTTGCTGGAGCAGGCCGCCGCGATCGGCGTGGAGCCGAGGCCAGCCTCATTCGTAAAGACGCCGCGGCCGATCCCCATCCGCAGGATGCGCCGCATTGTCAGCCCGCCCGCTGCGCCGGCGGCAGCGCGCGGAGAAAATGCTGAGACCGCGATCAGACGCAGCGCCGCCGGGATCTGCGCCCGGCAGCGCACAAGGATGAGCACGGAGCAGAGGACATACACGGCGGACATCAGCGGAACGACGAGCGAGCACACACGCGAGATGCGATCCGCTCCGCCGAGCAGCACCATGGCGGAGAACAGGACCGTCAGACCGCCCGCGATGACAGCCGCCCAGGTCACGGCGTTCCCGCCGGCCGTCATGGCGACGCTGCGCTTCAGCGGGTCGAAAAAGCCCTCGACCGCCGTCGTGATGCTGTTGACCTGTGCCACTGTGCCCACGCCGAGCAGGCCGACCGCCGCCCCGACGACCGCGAACGTCACGGCGAGCCAGCGCCAGCCCAGCCCCTGCTCGATGTAGCAGAATGGCCCCCCGAGCCACTTCCCGCCCTGCCGCCTGCGGTAGCGCACCGCAAGATAGCCCTCGGCATACTGCGTCGCCATGCCGAACAGCGCCGCGACCATCATCCACAGCAGAGCGCCCGGCCCGCCCGCGGCCAGCGCCGTGGCCACGCCGACGATATTGCCCGTGCCGATCGTGGCGGCAAGGGCCGTGCACAGCGCGGCATAGGGCGAGATGCCGTCCGCGCTCTCCCCGCCGCGGAAGATCGCGCGCAGTGCCTGCCCGAGCCGCCGCAGCGGCAGGCCGCGCAGGCGGAGCATGTACCAGATGCCCGTCCCCAGAAACAGTGCCATCATCGGCCAGCCCCACACAGCCTCGCCCACGCGCGCCAGAAGTGAATTCTGCATAGTACCTCCCCGATTCTGAACAATCCGTGAATTTTGGCCGCGCAGTTTGCCTTTTCCCCGGGCGGCCGGTATAATAATATGATGTATTCTATGGGAAGGGTATCATAATTTATGCTGGAACTCCAAGCGATCACAAAGGATTACCGCAGCGGCACAGAGTGCGTGCACGCGCTCCGCGGCGTGAGCCTGCGCTTTCGCGACAATGAATTTGTCTCCATTCTCGGTCCGTCCGGCTGCGGCAAGACGACGCTTCTGAACATCATCGGCGGTCTGGACCGCTACACGGCGGGCGACCTGCTCATCAACGGTGTCTCCACAAAGCAGTACCGCGACCGGGACTGGGACGCCTACCGCAACCACACCATCGGCTTTGTCTTTCAGAGCTACAATCTCATCCCGCACCAGAGCGTGCTGGCAAACGTCGAGCTGGCTCTGACGCTCTCCGGCGTTTCCCGCAAGGAGCGCCGTGCCCGCGCCATTGCCGTGCTGGAGAAGGTCGGCCTCGGCGATCAGCTGCACAAGCGCCCAAACCAGATGTCCGGCGGCCAGATGCAGCGCGTCGCCATCGCCCGCGCCCTCATCAACGACCCGGACATTCTGCTGGCGGACGAGCCGACCGGCGCGCTGGACTCCGAGACGAGCGTGCAGGTCATGGAAATTCTCAAGGAGGTCGCGCGCGACCGCCTTGTCATCATGGTCACGCACAATCCGGAGCTGGCCGAGCGCTATTCCACCCGCATCATCCGCCTGCTGGACGGCAGCGTCGTGGATGACACGCAGCCTTGCACGGCAGACGAACCGCAGGCCCCGCGCCCGGCCCGCACGGGCAGGACGTCCATGTCGTTCCTGACGGCGCTGTCGCTGAGCCTTCACAACCTGATGACGAAGAAAGCCCGCACGATCCTCATTGCCTTTGCAGGCTCCATCGGCATCATCGGCATCGCGCTCATTCTGTCGCTCTCGAGCGGCGTGCAGTCGCTCATCGACCGCATGGAGCGCGAGACGCTCTCGTCCTATCCCCTGACGATCCAGAAAAACACCGTGGACTTTTCGTCCATGATGAACATGCAGGCCGATGTTGAGCAGAGCATCGACGGGCAGGACCCCGACCGGCTTTATTCCGTCAGCGTCATGGGCAGCATGATGGACTCCATGATCCAGGGCTCCAAGACGAACAACCTGGCAGACTTCAAGGCTTGGCTCGACTCCGGCGAGAGCGGCATGGAGGAGCTGACGACGGACATCACCTATACCTACTCCACGCCCCTGACGATCTACCGCACGGACAACGGCCTGCAGAAGGTCAATCCCAGCACGCTGTTCTCCGATCTCGGCGTCATACCCGCCGATACCTCCGGCACACTGCTTGGCCAGAGCATGCAGATGGACGTCTGGACGCAGCTCACGGGCAACGAAGACCTGCTGAAGGCGCAGTATGACGTCGTCGCGGGCCGCCTGCCGGAGCAGTACAACGAGGTCGTGCTCCTTGTGAACGAGGACAACCGCATCACGGACTACACGCTCTATACGCTCGGCCTGCTCGATGCGCAGGCCCTGCAGGACGCCGTGGAGGCCGCGGCCCGCGGTGAGGATGTCAGCATCGACACCGAGGTGCACAGCTATTCCTACGACGACATTCTGGCGCTGCGCTTCCGTCTGCTGACAAACACGGACTGCTTCGTCCGGCAGGACGGACAGTGGGTGGATAAGTCGGACGACGAAGCCTATCTTCTGAACGTGCTGAACAGCTCAGACAAAATCGCCGTTGTCGGCATTCTCCGCCCTGCCGAGGGCGCAACGACCGGCAGCGGTCAGAGCGGCGTGATCGGCTACCGCGCCGACCTGATGACACATCTGCTGGACAAGGTCACCAGCGCGGAGATTGTCCGCGAGCAGCAGGCGGACCCCACAGTGGACGTCTTCACCGGTCTTCCCTTTGAGCAGGAGGAGCTGAAGGACGCCTACACCATGGAGGAGCTGCTGGCCTATACCGCGCAGCTGCCCGCAGAGGCACAGCAGGAGCTCATGGGCTATGTCAGCTCCATGCAGGCCGCCGGGATGGACGACGGCACGATCGCCACGCAGCTCATGCGCGCCGCGCTCTCGCAGTCCGACGGCGCGACCTACACCGGCAACCTCAAGCGCCTCGGCGTCTCCGACCCGGACGATCCAGAGGCCATCAACCTCTTCCCGAAGGATTTCGAGGCAAAGGACCGGATCGCCGACCGCATCGCGGAATACAACAAAACCCTGCCCGAGGACGCGCAGTTGGCCTACACGGACTATATCGGCCTGATGATCTCGTCCATCACGACGATCATCAACGCCATCAGCTACATTCTCATCGCCTTTGTCGCCGTTTCGCTCGTCGTCTCGTCGATCATGATCGGCATCATCACCTATATCTCCGTGCTGGAGCGGACGCGCGAGATCGGCGTTCTGCGCTCCATCGGCGCTTCCCGCCGCGACATCTCCCGCGTCTTCAACGCCGAGACGCTGACCATCGGCTTTGCGGCAGGCGCCATCGGCATCGGCATCACACTGCTGCTCATCCTGCCGCTCAATGCGATCATCCGCCATCTGAGCGGTCTGAGCGGCGTGGCCGCTCTCCCGGCCGGGGCTGCTGTTATCCTCGTGGCGATCAGTATGCTACTGACATTCCTCGCGGGCCTCATCCCGTCGCGCATTGCCGCGAAAAAGGACCCCGTCATCGCTCTGCGGAGCGAATGATCAATATACGAAAGGCAGGCTGCGCGGCATAAAAACCACGCAGCCTGCTGTTTGGATTTGATCAAAAACAGGAGGAGCCGCAAGCACCCTCTATCGGGCTTAATCGGCGGCATTCAATAATCCGTAAGCCGCAGCGGGGCAAGATGTTGGAATTTATATCGACCGTCATGCGCCGCTTTTCGAAATATAATTTATAGAATAGCCGTCCCACCCGTTCATGCAATGAATTAAAGTTGCATTTGATGTAATTGCAATCTGACAAAGTTCCGGTTCCCCCATGAATTCAGAAAGATCGTGATTGAAAATTTTCATAATCAGCGAATCAATATCCGATGTGGCTGCAAAGAACGCAAGAGAATAGGCGTACTGCGGAAACATCTGGAAGGCTGTCTGCGCTGTATGCTGTGGGAGCCGATTCGTTTTTCCCTACTGTGTGCGTTAAATTCATGGTAGAAGGATTCCAAGAGTGCAGCGTGCTATACTGCAGAGTATAGCGTGTTAACGATGCTGAGCCATGTTCGTCTGTCCAACCATGATAGAGATTGACTGCATGGCGAACAGCTTTTAAGAAATCACTTGCAACCGTGTAGTTAACCACTAGATGTAAATCCGGATCAGATTCAAAGGCAGCAACCACTTTTTGAATATTGATTCCATTCAACTCTTGAGGAATCGCAACTCCCAGAGTCAAAAGCTGTTCTACACATTCCTCTGGTTGCAAAGAGGAAAGAAGCGTTATTTCTTTGGCGCGGTTCTTCCCTTCAGCAGTAGCTTGTACAGTCATACATCATAGCAGACAAAGGTGCAGTAGAATAGCAAAAATTTTTTCACTTTCACTTTGAAAACTCCTTTCTGTTTTGAATAGATTTGATTCGCATTTCATCATTGAGTTATGGCACTATGCTCTTTGACGAAACTTCTTAATTCTTCGTAAAAATCTGCAAACTCTGTCCAACCAACAACTGGCGCAGATCTGTCCGAATCAACCTCAAGATCTGCAATTGCATCGCAAATTACAGATATTTCAAGATTCGCAGGAATCGAGATTCCATGGTCTGTAAGGCGCTGAAGGAGTATCGTTTCCTCCAGCTCCGACAGCTTCTGCGGCATCTGATTGTTGGAACAGGCGGAAAAAACACAGACAAAGCCAACTAGAGCAATTATCGCAACGATAACACGTTTTCTTTTAGCGAATAACATAGATCACACCTCCGAGAAGTTAATTTAATAATAAAAAGCGCACAGGCCGACTAATCACCAGTCCGGCCTATGCGCCAACAGAAACGATTTTGATACGACCTCTCCATAATCGGGAGCCGCACCAATACCACCAACACGCAAAACCGAACCGGGCATCATTGGGACGATACATGGCGTTACCTCCAATCATAGTTTGTCAGATAGGTATTCTATCCGCATAATAAGTCTACCATATAATGACCATCTTTTTCAATATGGCGGCAGCAATCTGTTTGTGAATTTTCTATAAACGGGTGGCCGTGAGAGGCACTTTGAAAATGGTAAAGGGGAGCGGTGCAAACTACTCTTATGAGAACTCCCTGCTCCTGTCTTTAGACAATATTGGTGGCGGCTACCGCTATTGTGCCGCAGAGAAAAATGAGGGCATCGTCTCCTATTAGATTCATCACGAAATATAGCAAAACAGACTGCACCCGTCAATGGTCGAGATAAACGCTTACGCGCCATTGACAGCCGCAGCCTGTTTCACTTTTCGGCAGACAAGGCGGGCAAGCACAAGCTGTGCCTGCCCGCCTTGATCTCAGATTGACTTGTTATTGTGTCTTTCTGCGCTTCTGAGCGAAGACAGCGATTCCCACAAGAGCGCCGCCGCTGACAAGCAGGAGTGAAAGCCAGAGGGTCGTGCTGTTGTCGCCGGTCGTCGGCATATTAGTCACGGGAGGAACGGGTGTGGTATTGGGATAGTAATGGCTGCCACCGCCGACATACGTCCATTGTGCAACATAGGTGACGTTACCGGTTACGGTGGCGCCCCATGCGGGCTTCCAGCCGTCAAAGCGATAGCCGTAGCGATAGGTGCTTCCCTTAAATGCGGGGGTAGTATCTCCGGCCTTGAGGTCAGCATAATTCTCGGTAGCAAATATACTGCCGTTCATACCATCGCTGTAAGTGACGGTGTAGCGGGTCTGAACCTCATGATTATCGCAGACGACCCAAATGCCCATCTGCTTGACCTCCTCCACGGGCATCCACATTTTATTTTCAGGGTCATACTTTACCTTGAAAGACAATCCCTCTGTGGTCTGCGTGGAGAGTACCTTGTGCATAATGCCCGTATCAGTGCTGAACTGATTGCAATATACAGAAGAAATCAGGGTAATGGTACGGTACGGCGATACACGGACGCGACCACCATTACAAAGCGGATGGTTGCAGAGCTGATCGACCATATTGAGGTGTACCACGCCGAAAAGCAAGACGGCATTACCAACCAGCGCGTCGATATTCACTATAACTGCATCGGTGCCTTTGATGTGCCGGATCGTCGGAAGATTCCGGAGGCCGACATTATCATGGAAACAAGAAAAGGCGTAGCACTCAGCTACGCCACGGAACAGGTTGCAGCTTTTCAGGAAATAAAAAAGCAGAGTGTCCATTACAGGATACTCAGATCCTATAAGGACACTCTGCATGGTCGGAGTGTCGGGATTCGAACCCGAGGCCTCTTGGTCCCGAACCAAGCGCGATACCAAACTTCGCCACACCCCGAAAGCATGAATATTATACGCACATTTTTCCCATTTGTCAAGACCCAAAGTATAATTTCCGGAAAACTTCATATAATTTTCTGGGAAGGGGGCGTGGCCATGCTGCAGCGTATGCGAAGAAACGTTCGGATCTGCCTGCTTCTGGTCTGCGCCGCGCTGGCGCTCAAGCTGTTCCTGCCGGAAGCTGGGCAGCGCATCGGGGCATGGATCTCCGGCGAACCGGGCAATGAGATCAGCCGCGCCGTTTCCGGCCTGCTCGGCACGCTGTCGGGCGGCGGCAGCCTCGGAGAGGCCATGGAGGTGTTCTGTGAAAATCTCGAAGCTTCCGCTCCGGATTGAGCCGGGGCTCGTCGCGCTGCTGTGCGCGTGGTTCTATTTCGACCCCGCCGGGACCTTCCTCCCCTTCGTCTGCGCGGCCGCGCTGCATGAGGCCGGGCATCTGGCCATGCTGCTCTGGCTGCGGCAGCCGGTACATAGTCTCTGCCTCGGCCTGCAGGGCACGGTGCTGCGGACGGGGCCGCTGCGCTACCGGGACGAGCTGCTCGCCGCCGCGGCCGGACCGGCGATGAATCTGGCCCTGCTGCTGGCCTTCTCGCGCACGCTGCCGCGCTTTGCGCTGGTCAATTTCTGCCTGCTGGCCTATAACCTGCTCCCCTTCTACCCGCTCGACGGCGGACGGCTGCTGCGCGCCGTGCTGCGGACGCTGCTGCCGCTGCGTGCAGCGGTCTGGGCCGAGCGCGGCGTCTGCCTCCTCTGCGGCGCGCTCCTGCTGGCATGCGCCGGATATCTGACGCTCTGCTGGCACGCCGGGCCGTGGCCTCTGCTGGTGTGCCTGCTGCTTGGGCTGCGCTGCTGCCGGAACGAGGAAATTTGACAGATTTATCTTGACAAATAGCGCACGGCATGGTAGAATAATCGAGCTTAATGATTCGGAGAGATGTCCGAGCGGTTTAAGGAGCCGGTCTTGAAAACCGGTGACGCAGCAATGCGCCGTGGGTTCGAATCCCACTCTCTCCGCCAAATTCTTCTCTCTGCATTCGACCTGGAGTGATACCCAAGAGGCCGAAGGGGCTCCCCTGCTAAGGGAGTAGGCGTGTAAAAAGCGCGCGAGAGTTCAAATCTCTCTCACTCCGCCAAGAAAAAAGCACTTGCTGCTGCAAGTGCTTTTTTCAATGGAATTCAGCATTTCAGTGTGTTAAATAGCACTTTATGTTATGTGCTTTCGGCGGTGGGTGGATTTCATATCACTTTCTGCGAAGCGTAAAAAATCACAGACGCGCCAGCGTTTCTTTCACATTTTGCGTCAGCAAAGTATTTCACCTCTCCTTACCGATCCTGCCAAATCGCCCGGCAGGATTTTTTCGTTTTATCCATTCTTCAATATAGGGAGGCGCGATCCATGGAGATCAGGCAGCTTGACCCGGCGGTCTATGCCGGGCGGAAATTCACGGCCAGCTACCGGACAAAGGGCTATTATGACATCTGCGCCGCGGAGGACGGCTTCCGTCTCCGCTACGTCCCGCTCGGAGCGCCGATGGAGAAGTCCTTTGACGACGAATTCTTCGGCGAATGGCTCGAAGAGCCGGTGGCATTCGGCGCCTTCGAGGGCGAACGGCTGCTCGGCTATGTGGAGGGCGCCCCGGAGAGCTGGAACAAGCGCTATCGCATCAGCAACATCTGCATTTTTGACGAAACCGCGCGCGGCAAGGGCCTTGGCACAAGCCTGATGCGGACCATCGAGAAGGCCGCAGAGGATGCCGGAGCGCGGATGATCGTTCTGGAGACGCAGACCTGCAACGAAAACGCGATCGCGTTTTACAAGCGGAACGGCTTCTCAATCATCGGGTTCGACCTGTATTCCTACTCCAACGACGACCCGGAGCGCCATGAGGTCCGCATTGAAATGGGAAAGAAGCTGAAATTGGAGTCGAAAGATGAATGAAGCGGAAATTCTTGACTATCTGACCACGCAGTGCATCGACTATGAATGTCAGCGTCATCCCGCCGTGCTGACCATGGACGAAGCCGAACGGCTTGCCCTCCCCCACCCGGAATGCGAGGCACGGAATCTGTTTGTGCGCGAGAGCCGGACGCACCGGTATTTCCTGCTGACGGCGCATGCGCGCGTGGACCTGAAAGCATTCTCGCGCCAGCAGGGGCTGCGCTCCCTGTCCTTTGCCTCGGCGGACGAGCTGCGCGAGATCCTGTGGCTGGAGACGGGAGTCGTCACGCCGCTCGCCCTGCTGAACGCGCCCGATGTCACGCTCTATCTGGACGAAGCTCTGCTGGGCAGCCGCATCGCGGTCCACCCGAACACCAACACCGCCACGGTGTGGCTGCAGACGGCCGATCTTGTCAGCCTGCTTCGCACACAATGCGTGCCTGTGGTGGCCGTCCCCTTCCCCTGTCTGGCCTGATACATCCCCTATACTTAGGGAACCTCTGAATAAATCGGCTGCGGCGCTCAGCGGGTCTTTCGCCCCAACTTATCGGTTTGAAAATCTTGAAA
>NZ_JBBMFF010000173.1:0-6089 GCF_040096185.1 Faecousia intestinalis
CCGATTTGTCATTGCGAGGAGGCCGCAGGCCGACGTGGCAATCTCGCAGTACAATGGTAGATAGCAGGAAGGCCTCGGCGAATTCGCAAGCTGTTGCAGGAGATTGCCACGGGCGCAAGGCGCCCTCGCAATGACAAATCTGAAAGCTTTTCTCTCTTCACATTCTGCTCTCAACCCTCCACACTCCACCGGCCTTGTCACATCATCCTCTGCAGCTTCTTCAGCGCATTCTCAAACTCCTCCGGCAGGGGGCAGGAGAGCGTCATCTCCTCGCCGGTGCGGGGGTGCAGGAACGTCAGCTCCTTCGCGTGGAGGCACTGCGAATGCAGGCCGAGCTCCGGCTTGCCGATGCCGTAGACGGGGTCGCCCGCGATGGGGTGGCGGATCCACGCCATATGCACGCGGATCTGGTGCGTGCGGCCGGTCTCGAGGCGGCAGCGCAGGTGCGTATACTGCCCGTAGCGCGCGATGACCTCCCAGTGCGTCACGGCCTCGCGGCTGTTCTTCTCCGTAACGGCCATGCGCTTGCGGTCGCGCGGGTCGCGGCCGATGGGCGCATTGACCGTGCCGCTGTCCTCGCGGAAGCCGCCGCGGACGATGCACTCATAGGTGCGGCGCAGCGTGTGGTCGCTGAGCTGGGCGGCAAGGCGCCGGTGGGCAAAATCGTTCTTCGCCACGATGAGCAGGCCGGTCGTGTCGCGGTCGATGCGGTGGACGATGCCGGGGCGGCGCTCGCCGCCCACGCCGGACAGGCTGTCGCCGCAGTGATAGAGCAGGGCGTTGACGAGCGTGCCGTCCTCGTGCCCGGCGGCCGGGTGGACGACGAGGCCCTTCGGCTTATTGATGACGAGCACGTCCCCGTCCTCATAGACAATGTCGAGCGGGATATCCTGCGCGGCGGTCTCCACGGGCCGCGCCTCCGGCAGAGTGACGGCGTAGACGGCCCCGGCCTCCGTGCGCGCATTTTTCCGCACGGGTGCGCCGCCGCAGGTCACGCCGCCCTCGGCGAGCAGGCGCTGCACGGCGCTGCGCGTCAGCTCCGGCAGGCAGCCCGCCAGAAAGACGTCCACGCGCAGGCCATCCTGCGCTGCTGTGAATTCCATAATAAGCCCCCTCAGAGCCGCAGCGTGTCGCGCACGTCGCCGGAGAGCGTCTTCCAAGTGAACACGCCGTCCTCGAGCGTCATATAGCCATGCCAGCTCCCGGCCTTCGGGATGGAGACGGAGCCGGGATTCAGGACATAGACGCCGTCGCGCAGGGTGCGGCGGGGGATGTGCGTGTGGCCGTGGAGCAGGACGTCGCCCGGATGCAGGGGCGGCAGATGGTCCTCGTTAAAATGGTGGCCGTGCGTGGCATAGATAAGATGGCCCGCCGACTCGAGCAGGCAGTAGTCCGCAAGGACGGGGAAGGGCAGCACCATCTGGTCGACCTCGGCCTCGCAGTTGCCGCGCACGCAGAAAATGTCGGCCTGCCGCTCCTGCAGCAGGGCGATGACCTCCTTCGGCGCATAGCCCTCGGGCAGGTCGTTGCGCGGGCCGTGATACAGCAGATCGCCGAGGAAGAGCATACGCGGCGCTTCCTCGCGCTTCCAGGCCTCGAGGAGCTGGCGGCAGTAGTGGGCAGAGCCGTGCAGGTCCGAGGCAATGATCCATTTCATGGTTTCTTCGTTCCTTTCCGTTGCAATTCTCCCCCGATCATACCACAAATGCGGCAAAACGGCAAGGAAAAACCTCTGGGGCAACAGCGCACAATTGCAGCTTCGGCCTTCGACGGATCTTTTTCGCCGATCTGTCGGCTCGAAAGGCCTGATGTATTGCACAGCCGTTGGCGGCTTTGCCCCCTGCAGATACACAAAGCACTCTGCACGTTTCAAGCCTTGTCTTGACAAAAAGCTCTCGCCGAACGCTCTCGAGAAATAATGCGGTGCTTCCCGAATTATTTCGGACATCAGGGTTGACAAAGTCACTGTTTTCCCCTATACTGAATATTAGATTTTACGAAAGGAGGCGCGCAGAATGTCCTATCCGTACTTTGCAGCGGGTTCTATTTTGGTTCAGGGGACCGGTCTGTCGGTTTTGCGCGCCCGGAAGCAGGGATAAAAGGCCCTGTTTTGTTCCTTGTTGTGCGCTTCTCCGGCAGGAGAGGCGTTTTTTATTTATTGCGGCAGTGCCGCATGATCGCAGCTTCGGCCTTCGTCGGACCTTTTTCGCCGAATACTCTCGCTGAATCATGCGGTCCTGCCTTTGAGAGAGAAGGCCGTTACAGTCAGCATATCAACATCCCCCGGCAATCAGAAAAAAGGAGAGATCTTCTATGGAAACGCAATCGATCCCGTGGCGGGAGAAGGTGCAGCTCATCGTGCGCTTTCTGCGCGGCAGCATCCACTATTTTGTCGTGGCCCTGCTGTGCGCCTGCCTCGGGATGGTATTCAATGCCCTCACGCCGCAGGTCATCCGCCTGACGGTGGACTCCATCCTCGGCGCGGAGCAGCCGTCGCTCCCGGCGTTTCTGCAGCCGCTTCTGCCGCTGCTGCAGGCGCAGAAGCTCCACGCGCTGTGGCTCGCGGCCGCGGCCGTGCTGCTGCTGGCCCTGCTGCGCGGCTTCTGCAACTATGGCCAGCGCACGCAGCTTTCGCGCGGGTCGGAGTCGTTCGTCAAGCGTATCCGCGACGGGCTGTATGACCACATCCAGCACCTGAGCTTTTCGTGGCACACGGCCCACTCCACGGGCGAGATCATCCAGCGCTGCACCTCGGACGTCGACGTCATCCGCACGTTCGTGTGCAACCAGCTCGTCGAGGTCGTGCGCACGGTCTTCCTCATCATTTTATATCTCGTCATCATGTTCCGGATGAACGTGCGGCTGTCGTTCGTGGCGCTGGCGTTCATCCCGATCGTCGGCCTGTCGTCCGGTGTGTTCTACCGGCGCATCTCCGGCCGCTTTCAGGCGGCGGACGAGGCCGAGGGCGACCTGACGACCTGTGCGCAGGAGAACCTGACCGGCGTGCGCGTTGTGCGTGCCTTCGGCCGCGAGCGCTTCGAAACGGACCGCTTCTGCGAAAAGAACGAGAAATTTGCCAGCCTGTGGATCCGCCTCGGCCGCCTGCTGTCGGTCTACTGGGCCTCCGGCACGCTGCTGACGTGCCTGCAGGTCATGGTCATCATCGTCTGCGGCATCGTCGAGAGCGTGCACGGCAATATGACGCTCGGCGAATTTCTCGCCTTCATCAGCTATAACGAGGCTCTGTCGTGGCCGGTGCGCTCGCTCGGCCGCGTGCTTTCGGACATGAGCAAGGCGGGCGTGTCGCTCGACCGCGTGGGCTATATCCTGCGCGCGCCGGAGGAGAAGGACGCGCCCGAGGCCGCGCCGCACAGCGCGGCGGGCGACATCGTCTTTGACCATGTGACGTTCGGCTACGGCGAGACGCCCGTGCTGCAGGACGTCTCGTTCACGATCCCGCAGGGAAGCACATTTGCCATCCTCGGCGGCACCGGCTCGGGCAAGAGCACGCTCGTGCATCTGCTCGACCGGCTGTACGACCTGCAGGAGGGCCGCATCACCATCGGCGGCGTGGACATCCGCAGCTTTACGCGCGAGAGCCTGCGCAGCCAGATCGGCCTTGTGCTGCAGGAGCCGTTCCTGTTCTCGCAGACCATCCGCGAGAACATCGCCGCCACGCGCCCCGGCGCGCCGCAGGAGGAGCTGCGCAGCGCCGCGGCCATTGCCTGCGTGGACGAGGCCATCTGCGAATTCCCGGAGGGCTATGAGACGCTCGTGGGCGAGCGCGGCGTGACGCTGTCCGGCGGGCAGAAGCAGCGCGTGGCCATTGCGCGCATGCTGATGCAGAGGGCGCCCATCATGGTGTTTGACGACTCGCTCTCGGCCGTGGACGCCGAGACGGACGCAAAGATCCGCGCCGCCCTGCACGAATCGCTCGGCAAGGCGACGGTGCTGCTCATCTCCCACCGCGTAACGACACTCATGCAGGCCGACTGCATCCTCGTGCTCGACGGCGGCCGCGTCTCGGAGCTGGGTACGCACGCCGAGCTCATCGCCAAGCCCGGCATTTACCGCGATATCTATGACATCCAGATGAGCAGCGACGACCGCCGCCTGCTCGGAAAGGAGGGAGTCTGATGCCTGCCTTTGATGAACAGGACTATACCAAATCGTTCCAATGGGGCATCTGGAAGCGCCTGATGCCCGTCATGCGGCCATACCGCCGCGATTTTGCGGGCATGTTCGCCTTCAACCTGATCACGGCCGCCATCGACGTCGTGCTGCCGCTGTTCCAGCGCTATGCCATCTCAAATTATATCGAGGCCGGGACGCTGTCGGGCCTGCTGCCCTACACACTGTGCTATTTCGGCGTCATCCTGCTGCAGGCCCTGTCCGTTGTGGCCTTTGCGCGCAACTCCATGAAGATCGAGATGTGCGCCGGGCGCGACATGCGCGCGAACCTCTTCACGCACCTGCAGACGCTGTCGTTCTCGTTCTATAACGTCACGCCGGTGGGCTATCTGCTCAGCCGCGTCATGAGCGACACCTCGCGCATTGCCTCCATGGTCGCGTGGAACCTGACGGATATCCTCTGGGCCATGTTCTATGTGCTCGGCACGTTCGCCGCGATGCTGCTGCTCAACTGGAAGCTCGCCCTTGTCGTTATCGTCATCGTGCCGGTCATCGCCGTGCTCACGGGCTATTTCCAGAACCGCATCCTGCACTGGAACCGCCGTGTCCGCAAGCTGAACTCCCGCATCACCGGCGCGTTCAACGAGGGCATCACCGGCGCAAAGACGTCGAAAACGCTCGGCATCGAGGAGCAGAACACGGCCTCGTTCCGCGCGCTGACGAAGGAGATGCACGACTGCGGCATCCGCGCTGCGCGGCTGAACGCCGTGTATATCCCCCTCGTGCTGTTCTGCTCCACGGCGGCCGTGGCCATCGTGCTGCTGCGCGGCGGCTACATGGTGCAGGAGCAGGTGCTGCAGATCGCCACGCTCTCGGCCTTCACGACCTACGCCGTCGGCATTTTCGAGCCGATCCAGATGACGGCCGCAAACATCGCGGAATTCATCTCGCTGCAGGCCTCCATTGAGCGTGTGACAGGCCTGCTGGACGAAAAGCCGCAGATCGCCGACACGCCGGAGGTCATCGCCCGCTACGGCGACGCCTTCCACCCCAAGCGCGAAAACTGGGAGCCGCTGCGCGGCGACATCGAGTTCCGCGACGTCACGTTCCGCTATCCGGACGGCGGTGAGAACGTGCTGTCGCACTTCTCGCTGAAAATCCCCGCCGGGACGACCGTTGCCATCGTCGGTGAGACCGGCGCGGGCAAGAGCACGCTCGTGAATCTCGCCTGCCGCTTTTTTGAGCCGACGTCCGGCCAGATCCTCATCGACGGCCGGGACTACCGTGAGCGCAGCCAGCTGTGGCTGCACTCGAACATCGGCTATGTGCTGCAGAATCCGCATCTGTTCTCCGGCACGATCCGCGAGAACATCCGCTATGGCCGTCTGGACGCCACGGACGCCGAGGTCGAGGCAGCGGCGCGGACCGTTTCGGCCGATCAGGTCGCGGCCAAGCTCGAAAAGGGCTGGGACAGCGACGTCGGCGAGGGCGGCGACCGCCTTTCCACGGGTGAAAAGCAGCTGATCTCCTTTGCGCGCGCCGTGCTGGCCGACCCGCGCATCTTCGTGCTCGACGAGGCGACGTCCTCCATCGACACGCAGACGGAGCAGCTCATCCAGAACGCCATCGACCACCTGCTGCGCGACCGCACGTCGTTCCTGATCGCCCACCGCCTGTCCACCATCCGCAAGGCGGACCTCATCCTCGTCGTGCGCGACGGCCGCATCGTCGAGCAGGGCAGGCACCTGGAGCTGCTGCAGAAGGGCGGCTATTACCACGACCTCTATACCCGCCAGTTTGCCGAGGAAAGCGCCGCAAGAATTTTGAAGTAAGGCAGTGAAATTGTAGGGGCCGGGCTGTCCCCTCCCGGTGCCGCACCAGTGTAATAAACAGGCTGCCGTTAAAATGGTAACGGCCCCCGACTTGTCATTGCGAGGCCCCAACGGGGCCGTGGCGAT